>JBKPBM010000150.1:0-9727 GCA_046744325.1 Actinomycetota bacterium
ATCCCGTAGGCACCGCACTCGGTGGGCAGCTTCGTCCCTTGCAAGATCCGCCCGGCGATGCAGGCCGGGTGCTCGTTCGCCCGGATCGATCCAACCGCGAACCGGACCTCGGCGTCGAACCGGGCGAACTCGGGCGACAGCCGCAATCCGCTGGTGGGGATGGTCCCGATGCCCCGCCACGTCCGATCGGTGACCATGAACACCCGCCGGATCACGTCCTGCGCGTATGGGTTCCCCTCCCGGCGGACCGCCCTGGCGTACTGGTTCTCCACCTCGGCCTGCCCCGCCTCCAGCTGGCGGATCACCATGAGGATCCCCTCGAGCAGGTCGAGGGGCTCGAACCCGGTGACCACGATGGGGACGTGGTAGCGGGCGGCGATCGGTTCGTACTCCTCCCACCCCATCACCGCGCAGACGTGCCCGGCGGCCATGAACCCCTGCACCTGGCAGTCCGGGGACTCCAGGATGGCCGTCATCGCGGGGGGGACCAGGACGTGGCTCACCAGGATG
Organism: Actinomycetota bacterium; assembly: GCA_046744325.1. Taxonomy (GTDB): domain Bacteria; phylum Actinomycetota; class UBA4738; order UBA4738; family UBA4738; genus JBKPBM01. The sequence goes on from JBKPBM010000150.1 coordinate 511, forward strand.
GTGAAGTTGTCGAGGTCCAGCTCGGCGGCGCGGACCACCGCCATCGCGTTCGCCGGCGCGGTGGTCTCGAAGCCGATCCCGAAGAACACCACCTGCCGGTCGGGGTTGCGGACCGCGAGGTCGACGGCGTCCAGGGGCGAGTACACCACGCGCACCTGTGCCCCTCGCGCCTTCACCGACAGGAGGTCGCACTCCGATCCCGGGACGCGGAGCATGTCCCCGTAGCTCGTGAAGATGACGTCCGGGCGGGCGGCGATGGCCAGCGCGCGGTCGATCTGCTCGAGCGGTGTGACGCACACCGGACACCCCGGCCCGTGGATCATCCGCACGCCCTGCGGGAGCAGCTCATCGATGCCCTGCCGGACCAGGGTGTGGGTCTGCCCGCCGCAGACCTCCATGATCTTCCATGGCCGCGTGGCCACCCGGTGGATCTCCGCCAGCACGCCTCTCGCCAGGACCGGATCCCGGTACTCCTCGAGGTACTTCACCCCACCTCCCCGAGCAGCGAGGCCGGGTCGAGCTCGAGGCGCACCAGGTCGCCCATCTGCTGCAGGATCGAAAGGGTCCGTCGAGCCTCCTCCTCGTCCAGGCGGGTGATGGCGAAGCCGACGTGGACGATCACGTAGTCGCCCACGCGCGTCTCAGGTGTGTAGGCCAGGCAGACGTCCTTGCGGATGCCCCCGAAGTCGACCTTCGCCATCCGCACGCCGTCCTCGTCGGTGATCTCGGCCACCCTGCCCGGGATCCCCAGGCACATGTCAGCTCACCTCCGTGGCCGCCTGCCTCGTGATCGCGTGCCGCCACTCCAAGCGTGGCAGGGCGGGGCGCCGTCGCGGCCGGGCCGACTGGCCTCGTCCAGGAGGGCCGGAGGACCCGTGTCCCGCTCGGGCGGGAGGTCCCCGGAGGCTACGGCTGGGACGCGGCCTCGCCCTGGGCGCCGACCCGGTGCCCCATCCGGAACACCATCTGGCCGCCGACGTCCCCACCCACGATCACCGTGACCGTGCCCAGGGCATCGAGGACGATCCACAGGGGCTTGGCGTGGACGAGATGCCGACCCGACCAGCGGACGGCCAGGTCCACCACGAAGATGGCCGTCGCCGTCAGCTGGATCCACATGTGCCGGGTCGCCGTCGCCCGGATCCTGGAGCCGGGCCGCATGGCCGCGCGCTCGGCCAGCCCGGTCAGGATGGCGAAGAGGGCGCCGATCAGGCCGCCCGATACGGCCCAGGTGGCGGACAGGGGTCCGCCGGGCAGCCCCGCTCTCGAGGTCACGTCCAGGGCCAGGGCCCCGGCGAAGAAGGCGATGGGGAAGATGACCAGCATGGGATGGATGGGACGGCGGATCGGATGCCCCCGGGCCATGTCGCCGAGTGACCAGCGGCGAGCCGGTGGCCTCGGCTCCTCGTTCGCGAACGCCATGCCTCTCCCCCCTCGCCACGACGACGTCGGCGTATTGTCACACGACGGCGTGACCGATCGGTAGCCCACGGAACTTTCCTCCCGGCCTTGTCTTTGGCTGGGGTGACGTTGGAGAATCGGGCGCGCACTCCAACCGGAGGCGATGGTTTCGACCCGATCACGCCCATGCAGCTTCGGGCAGGGCGCTCTGTGGAGGTAGGCATGCGAGCACGTGAGCGAAGCAATCACTGGCGACGACTGGCCGTGACGGGCGTGACGATCGCGCTGATCGCGGCTTTGGGGAGCGGCCTGGCCGCGGCGAGCACCTCGACGAAGTTCTACTCAGCGTCCATCTCGCCGACCTCGGCGGCCCCGAGCACCTCCGTCGGCTTCACCGTGACCATGACGAACAGCGCCACCAGCACCCAGGCGCTCGGATCGGCCAACGAGACCGTGCCGTCGGCGTTCACCTCGGTCGTGGTGACCGGGGTCGTCCCACCGGTGGGGAAGACCTGGTCGGCGGCCCTGGTGTCGGGGGTCATCCAGCTTCGCAACCCCGGGCCGAGCACCACCAACGCCCTCGCGCCGGGCCAGGCGGTCAGCGTGACCTTCACCGCCACCACCCCGTCGGTCGCCGGCACGTACGTCTTCCCCACCCAGGCCAAGCAGTCCAACGACTTCAACGGGTTCGGCAACAACTTCGTGCTGCTCGGCGCGAACCCGGCGGTCACGATCGGCACCGGCGTCGGCCCCCTCGCCTCCATCGTCCTGTCCCCATCCACGGCGACCGTGAGCGCCGGGGACTCGGTCACGTTCACCGCCACGGGCTACGACGCCGACGGTAACTCGCTCGGCGACGTCACGGCCGACACCTCGTTCGGCATCACGCCGGACGGAAGCTGCACCGGTCCCACCTGCATGGCGACCGTGGTCGGCCCGCACACGGTGACAGGGACGGACGGGGCGTTCTCGGCGACGGCGGCGCTGACGGTAGGCCCCGGTGCCCCCGACCATCTCGCCTACGTCCAGCCTCCCACCGACGCGGTCGTGAACACCTCGATCGCGCCCGCGGTGACCGTGGTCGTGCTGGACGCGTACGGGAACACCGTGACCACCTCGACCGCGGCCGTCACCGTGGCCCTGGGCGCCGACCCCAGCGGCGCCACTCTCTCGGGCACCTCGACCTGCCCCGCGGGACCGGGCACCGTGTGCCAGAACGCGTCGGGGGGGATCGCCACCTTCTCGGACCTGTCGCTGAACAAGTCCGGGACGAACTTCACCCTGGTCGCCACCAGCCCCGGGCTGACCCAGGCCACCAGCGGGACGTTCTCGGTGTTCCTGGTGTCGGTGCCCTGCCCGGCGGCCGGATGCACCGGGGCCACCGGATCCGACTCCAACCCCGGCAACCCGACCATCGTCATCGCGACGGTGCCGGCCCGAGTGGACTCGGGAACGCTCGACCTCGGCTCCGACCCGGCGTCGGAAAGCCAGTTCGCCACGTTCTGCGGGGGAGCCGCCTGCATGACCGGATCGTTCATCATGACCGTGTTGCCGCCGGCCAACTCGCCGTACACGCAGACCCAGTTCGTCACCATCGTCCTGGAGTACGACAAGTCGATCTCGGGGAAGGCCGGGGCGTCGACCTTCAACGTGTGGGAGGACGGCGTGATGCTGCCGGACTGCCCGTCCTCGGGCGATCCCACCCAGTCGTGCGTCGCCCACCGGAATCGGGACCAGGCGGGCGACCTCCTGATGACCGTCCTCGCCCTGGCCACCCCGCAGGACCCAGGGTTCGGGACGCGCTGAGCGGCAGGGGCGATCCCTCAGGGTGACAGGGGGATCGCCGGCGTGGCGATCATGCCCAGCCGCTCGAAGATCGGGGCCAGCTCGGACTTCAGGTCCGGTGGCCGGGTGCCCTCGAGGTGGTGCAGCCGGACGATCGCCTCCTGGGTCCAGGCCGTCTCGTGGTCGGCGTGCGCGGCCCGGGCGAGGTCGAGGCTGATCGCCAGCGCGTCGCGCGCCGCCGGGAGATCGCCCGCCTGCATGGAGGCGTAGCCGCGGATCCGGTGCAACATCGGGTCGAACACCGACGTGCCCGCGGCCCGTGCCCTGCCCAGGGTCCGGTCGGCCAGGCTCAGGGCGAAGCGCCAGTCGCGACGGAACAGGGCGCACTCGGCGATCCGGGCATCGGTCTCCAGCATGCCGCCCTGTGACCCGGCGTCGCGGAACCGGGTGCTGGCCTCCTCGAGCAGGCGCTCCGCGTCCTGCTGGCGCCCCAACCGGTACGCCACCCGTCCCAGCTGGCTCACCGCCAGGGCGATCCCTCGCTCGTAGCCCGCCGCCCGCCACACCGCCAACGCCTCACGGAGCAGCGACTCGGCCTCGGGCAACCGGCCCTGGTCGGAGAAGATCTCGCCGATGTTCGCCGTCCCCTCGGCCGCGTTGACGGGGTCACCCGTTCGCTCCCGTGCCTGCCGGCCCTGTTCGTACAGCTCCAGGGCGTCGTTCCACCGCCCCTCGTAGTAGGCGAAGCCTCCCATGTTGTTGCTCACCACGGCCTGGCCCCGGAGGTCGCCCAGCTCGCGGTAGATCTCCAGCGCGCGGGCCGAGTACCGGGCCTCGGCAGCACGGCCGCTGGCGACGTAGGCCCAGTCCAGGATGAAGTACGCGTGGGCCAGGGCCGCCTTCTCCCCCGCCCCCTCCGCCTCCGCGATGGCCATCGTGCACCAGCGGATCGCCTCCGAGTGGCGGCCCTGGGCCTGGAGCACCGCCGCCCGCCACCCGGTCAACCGGGCTCGCTGGCGGGCGGCCTCGTCTCCCTCCACCTGCTCAAGGAGCTTGCACCCCCTGGTGGCCAGCCGGAGGGCCTGCGAGTAGCGGCCCAGGCGCTCGGGGATCCACGCTTCCTTCAGGAGCAGGCCGGCCTCGGCCACCGGGTCTCCCCGGCGCCACCGTCGTGCGGACCGGTATGCCGTCGCCGCCTCGCCGAACAGCCCCGTCCGCTCCTTCACGTCTCCCAGGGCCTCGGTGACCTCCGCCACCTCCGCCGGCCCGACGGCGGGAAGCCGACCCCCCGCCTCGAGCGCCCGCGTGTAGAACTCGGCGGCCTCGACGTTGGCGTACTTGGCCCGGGCCCGCTCTCCCGCGATCCGCGAGTATCGCCATGCCTTCGCGTCCACCCGGGCATGGAAGAAGTGAAGGGAGAGGATCTCGGCCTGCTCCTCCGCGGCCAGGCGGGCCGCCCCCTCGATGGTCCGGCCGGCCTCGGCGTGCAGCCTTCGGCGAAGCCCGAACGGAAGCCCCTGATAGGCGGCGTCGCGGATCAGGACGTGGCGGAAGCGGCAGGTCCCGCCCGGTTCGCGTTCGACGAACGCGCCAAGGCGGTCCCACGTTTCGCCGTCAGCCCGGACGCCACCTGCCCGCAGGAGTGAGTCGAGGACCCCCTGCGCAAACGTGGTGCCCAGGACGGAGGCGTATCTGAGCAGCCGCCGCTCGGCGGGCCCAAGCCGGTCGATCTGGGCCGTGACCACGCCCTCGATCGACTCCGGCAGCTCATCGAGCCCGCCCGCCGTCCGGGCCGCCACCAGCAGCTCCTGGAGGAACAGCGGGTTGCCTCCCGCGCGCTCGGCCAGCGCGGCGACCTGGTGCGGAGGAAGGGGGGCGGCGTCCGAGGCGCTGCCCAGGAGCGCCACCGCCTCATGGGTGCCGAGGGGCTCCGGACGGAGGGACACCACCTCGGGCTCCCCACCGGGGGCGAACCCCGTGGCGACGTCTCGCCTGGTCACCAGGATCATCCATGGCCGGTGCGGGAGGTCGGAGGCCAGGCGGCGCAGGAGCTCGGCGGAGGCCTCGTCCATCCAGTGGGTGTCCTCGAACACCAGCAGAGTCGTCGTGGGGAGGGCGAAGTCGAGGAACTCGGCGGCCACGTCCTGCAGCCGCTGCCTGCGGAACTCTTCGTCCAGCGTGGCCGTCTGGGGCGTGTCGGCCATCCGGATGTCCATGGGGATCCCCAAGAGCGGGAGCCACGGCACGAGGTCCGGGGCGTTCGCCTCGACCCGCCGGCGAAGGAGAACTTCCACCGCCGCGGCGTCCGTCTCCGGCCCGATGCCGAGCAGGTTCCGGAACAGGACGCGGAACGGCGCGTAGGGGGTGGAGGCCTCGTACAGCTCGCACGCGTAGCTCATCACGACCTCGTCCGAGGCTCGCCGGGTGAGCTCCTCCACCAGCCGGGACTTCCCGATCCCGGGTTCGCCCACCAGCTCGACCATGGTCCCGGAGCGACTCTTAGCCGCGTCCAACGCCCCCTGGAGCGCCGACATCTCGCGCTCACGTCCGATGAGGGGAAGGATCCCCTCCGCGGTTGTTCGCGCCCCTGCCACAGCTCCCAGGGCCAGAGCGTGCACCGGCCGGACCTTCCCCTTCACCGTGAACGGCTCGAGCGCCTCCGCCTGGAAGATCGTTCGTGGCCGGGCGAGCACGGGCTCGGTGACCAGGACCTGGCCGGGCCGCGCCTTGGCCATGAGGCGGGCGGCGAGGTTCACCGCGTCGCCGGTGATGGTGTAGGTCCGACGGTATGGGGGGCCAAAGTCGCCGGCGAACACGTGCCCGGAGTTGACACCAGCTTGGAGGGACAGCCGGCGGGAACGGTCCATGATCTCCCGCACCGCCAGCAGCATCCGTTCCTCGTCGTTCTCGGAGCTGGTGGGAGCGCCGGCCAGAAGCATGATCTTCCCTCCGTCGACGGCGATGTCGGTCTGGAAGAACGTCACCCCATGTCGGTGCACGGCGCTTTGGACCGATTGGAACAGCTCCTCGAAGTCGCCTGCCAGATCCTCCGGTCCTGCCTCCTCGACCAGGCGATCCACCCCGCCGAAGGCGATGAAGGAGATCACCGCCGAGCGATGTTCTGGCTCTGCGACCTTCGCCAGCAAGTGTTCCCTGATCCCCTCGGGAACCATCCGGGCCAGATCCAGCCCCGTCACATCCGTTAAGTCGGTCGTTCGCTCGAACTCGATGTGGGGCTCGGCGCGCAGGAGCCACCCGTCGCCCTTGGGGGCGCCGACCACGCGGGGATCAACCAGCTCAGCGGTGGCCGGGCTGATGACGATCTCCCCGGCCTCCGCGGTCGATTCCATGAGCGCCGTCGTGCTGGCCCCGGGCCCCGTGAGAACCAGCTCCCGGTGGCGGTCCCCGGCGAGGTAGAAGTGGAACCCGCCGCTGTGGATGCCCACCGACATCCGCAGCTGCACCAGCCCCACCGAGGTCCGCAGGCGCCCGACGCTGCGCATGGTCCGGCGCATCCGGAACGCCGAGCGGCAGGCCCTGGCCGCGTGCTCGGGTCCCTCGAACAACAGGACGACCGCGTCGCCACCCCACTTCACCAGGCCCGCGTCGTCCTCGTACGCCACCCCGAGCAGCTGGGTGAACATCGCGTTGAGCAGCTCATTCATCTCCTCGGCGCCGACCTTGCCCTTGGTGGCCAGCCGTTCGGTCAGCCGGGTGAATCCGGAGACGTCGACGAAGGCCAGCGATCCCTGGACGGTCCGGAGCGCGTCGTCGGGCGACTGGCGCAGCCACTGGCGGACCAGCCGGGGCACGTACGGCCGCAGGGCCTGGGACTCGAGATCGGTCACGCTCACTGGACGCGCAGCGCCATCGGGCAGCGCGGCATCCCGCGGAGGCGAGACGACGGCGGGCCGGGAGACGGTTGGAGCGCTCATGGTCGGGAGGCCGGGCCGCCGGGCGGTCCGGTGCCGCCACGGTACCGCCGGTTCCTCGGACTGGCAATGCCCAGGCCCGCGACTGGGTATGTCCTTGGGTGAATCGGTGACTGGAAAGAGGTGAGGACATGTCGATCGTGGAGGTGATCCTGGTCGGGCTGGTGGTTGGGGCCATCGCCCGGCTGCTGGTGCCCGGACGGGATCCGATCGGGATCCTTGGAACCCTGGCCGTCGGGGTCGGCGGTTCGCTGCTGGGCTGGTGGCTCGGAGGGGACGTGATCGGGGCCAACGTGGGTGCGCACCCGTGGCTGTGGTCGATCGGCGGGGCCGTGCTGGTGCTGCTGCTGGTTCGGAGCGTGACCTATCACCGCCGCGGCTTCTGGCGGTCCCGCAGGCGCTGGGCGTCGGGCTCCGGCTTCTGGCGCCTGTAGTCGTCCTGCGACCCGCTGGCCAGCGCACGATCGTCCCGCTCCACAGAATGCGGAACGGGGCGTCTGAAGACGCCCCGTTCCAGCAGGACCAGCAGCTCGCCTCAGGAAATGAACGAGCCGTTGCGCTCGACGCCGATTTCCGCGAAGACGCCCTCGGAGGTCGCGCCGGGGTCCGAGGTGAAGCTGAACCCATCGGCGTTCGAGCCGGAGAACGTCCCGGTGGCCACGCCGAACCGGAACTTGCCGTTGAAGTTGGTCGGGTCGGTCGGGTCGCTGGAGCCGGGCTTGAAGTGGTGCCGGGCGCCCGACCCGGTCCACGTGACGTCGAAGCTGACCGTGGCCGGCACCGAGCTCTCTCCCAGGAACTGGAAGCTGTCGATGATGGCGATGTCGTCGACGTGCAGCGTGGCCGTCTTCAGGTTCTTGGCGATGGTCAGGTCCTCATCGGGGATCTGCACGGTCCAGAACAGGCCCGAGTCGGCGATGTCGGCGTTGAAGTCGTGCACCTGTGACCCCGAACTGGGGTCGAAGAGGTCAATTCATATGAAGGCGAACGTGCCGTGCAGGACGGACCCGTCGGCCGACACGTACGTGCCGCTGAACACCCGCATGTCGGTGGCCATGGTGTAGGAGTTGCCGTCCGCATCGGTGGCCGTGCCCGCCACGTAGGCGAGGGCCGAGAACCCGTCGAAGTTCGTGATGGTGTTCGGCTCGACGTTCTCGCCCATCAGGCCGAGGTCCACCGGGCCGGGCGCAAACACGTGGATGAGCGGCGCGCCGGGAAACGGAACGAACCCCCCGGGGATGGGAACGGGCGCGGTGTCGACCGCGCTCGCTGGGCCGGCGGGTAACAGCAACACCATCCCCAGGGCGGTGGTGGCGGTCATCAGGACGAGCGAACGAATCCGTCCCACGGGCACCCCCTTTCCGGCCATGGGCGCTGATCCTTCTGGGAAGCGTGGACCGTCCTGAGGCCCCCCGTCAAGCGCAACGAACGATCCTCTGGCTGGCTGCACGAGGTTCCACCCCGCCTCCGTCGGCCCACCAACCCATGGAGCCCTCGCCGCTGGTCGCCACCACCGACGGCGGCGCGACCCGGAGGATGGTCGTTCAGGTTCCCTCCTGAACCCCGCTACGCTGGAACGCTTCGTATGTGGGCTGGCGGTCGCTCGGCGGCGTCCGCGCGGAATGTTCGACCGGAAAGGAACTCGACATGGATGCGGCGATCATGGCCGAAGGCCTGGTCAAACGGTATGGCAAGGTACTGGCGCTGGACGGCATCGACCTCGCGGTCCCGGAGGCCTCGGTGCTCGGGCTCCTCGGGCCCAACGGCGCGGGGAAGACCACGGCCATCCGGATCCTGGCCACCCTGCTCCAGCCGGACGGAGGCCGGGCCACGGTTGGCGGCTACGACGTCGTCAAGCAGCCGGGCCAGGTGCGACGGCTGATCGGGCTGACCGGCCAGTACGCCGCGGTGGACGAGCTGCTGTCCGGGCACGAGAACCTGTACATGATCGGCCGGCTGCTGGGGCTCCCCGCCTCCCACGCGCGGGCCAGGGCCGACTCGCTCCTGCAGACCTTCGACCTGACCGACGCGGCGACGAAGGCGGTGAAGTCCTACTCCGGAGGCATGCGCCGGCGCCTCGACCTGGCGGCGAGCCTGGT
>JBKPBM010000161.1:0-11085 GCA_046744325.1 Actinomycetota bacterium
GCATGGGGGCGGCAACTCCCTCGGGCGTCGAATCGCTCACGAATGAACCCCCCCTTCCCGTCCCTTCTATCACCGGGGGCTGCGGGAGCGCTAGCCCCCTTTCGTCGAAGAGCGCCGTGAGGGAGGCGCAGATGCGCCGAGGGGGCCCCGGAGGGCCCCCTCGCGTCCGGCGGTGACCCGGCCTTATGCCGGCACCAGGTGCTGTTGGTGCCCGAACACCCTGCCCGGCTGCCATGGCGTTCCGAGCGCCGGAAGCACGTACCGGTCCAGCCCGTAGTAGCCCGCGTTCCGCCAGGCCAGGATGATCATCACCTCGAGCAGGAAGAACACCGGGTTCACGCCCGCCACCCCGGCCAGGCCGAAGCTCACGGAGAGCATCCCCCCGAAGAGGGCCGCGATCGCGGTGAACAGCCCGAAGATCAGGGCCAGCCCGATCAGCGCCTCGCCGATGGCGATGGCCGGAGCCAGGACGCCGGCTCCGCTGCGCTCGATCCAGCGCAGGAAGGCCGCGTACCAGCCGTAGTTGACGGACGCGTGGTCGGTGCCCGCGCCCTTCAGCGCGTAGCCGACGAAGCCCTTCAGCCCGGCTGAGCCTCGCAGCCAGGACTCCTGCGTGTAGCCCCAGTGCCAGGCGAAGGTGCCGCCGCCGGTGCCGGTGATCTTTTCCCACCCCGCGTGGAACCACTGGTATCCCAGCCAGATCCGGGCCACCAGCCAGATCCAGGCGGCGGCGGGCGAGGTGAACAGGAACCGAGCGATCCTCGGCTCCTCGATGGTTGCAGTGGTGTTCATCTCATCCTCCTTTCCGCTTGCCCCAAGCATCGGAGCCGGTGGGAAGGAGAACCCCTGCCGGATGGCCCGTTCGGAGCTGGGACTTGCCCGGAGCCCTCGGGACCTTCGGGTTCAGCCCTGGGTGCCCGGCGTGGTGGTGTGCCTGGCGAGGTACGCGGCGGCCTCGGCCCGCCGGGCGACCTCGAGCTTCGACAGGATGCTCGAGACGTAGTTCTTGACGGTCTTCTCAGCGAGGTGCAGGTCGTCGCCGATCTGCCGGTTGGTCTTGCCGTCGGCCACCGCCTGCAGGATGCGTTCCTCCTGGGGGGATAGCCGGGCGAGCTTCTCGTCCTTCATCAGGTGCTTGCCCCGGCGCAGGCGCTCCAGGACCGACTTGGTCACCGCCGGGTCCAGCAGGCTCTGTCCCTTGCCCACCGCACGGATGGCCCGGACGAGCTCCCCGCCCTTCACCTGCTTCAGGACGTAGCCGGAGGCCCCGGCCATGATCGAGGCGAACAGGGCCTCGTCGTCGGCGAACGAGGTCAGCATGAGTACCTGGGTCTGGGGGCGGCGGGCCCGGATCTCTCGGGTCGCTTCGATCCCGCTTCCGTCGGCGAGGCGCACGTCCATGACCACGACGTCAGGGCGGGTCCGCTCGGCTTCGTCGATGGCCTCTCGCACCGTTCCGGCCTCTCCGGCCACCACGATGTCCTCGGTGGCCTTCAGCAGGGAGGCGATGCCCCCGCGGACCACCTCGTGGTCGTCGACCAACAGGACCCGCAGGGGAACCGCCATGCGTCCATGGTGCCATGCCGCGGCCGGGTTCCCAAGCTTCCGGGAGGTGGTTCTACGGGGCATGGGCCGCCGCAGACCGGTCCGACTCCTCGATGGCGCGGGCCATCGACTCAAGGAACGCCCGCACCGTGGACTCGGCCACCCGATGCATCAGCAGTCGATCCACCGCCCGGCCCACCACGCCCAGCGGGGGTCGGTAGCGCGCGCTGATGGACAGCTGGGTGCAGCTCTCGCCCAAGGGGGCGATCTCGATGTCGGCATCCAGGGCCGGGAACAGCGCCTCCGGTCCGGTGGCTCGCCAGGCCATCGGCAGCACCACCTTGGAGGGAAACCGGAGGGGCGGGCCGAGCTCCACCTCGACCTGCTTGCGGATGGCCGCTCCGTTCGTCCCGAGCCCGACGTCGGCCAGCATGCGGTCTCCCCGATCGCCCGCAGCGCGAGCGAGCCCGGGAATCCATTGGTCGGGGTGCTGCAGGAGAACGCCCTCCACCCGTGCGGCGGGCAGGTCCAGCTCGAGGTAGTAGCGCACGAACATGCGAGTCAGGATGCGCCCGGGGGGCCGGGGCGCTCAGGGACGAAGGTCCTCCCGCCCGAGGGCCGTCCGACCGGGGCTGCGCACGCTCGCGTCCACCGATCCTGTCCAGGACCTACAGACCGAGCGGTTCGATCAAGAAGGAGACGGCGGTGAACGTGGAGCGAGACCCGGTATTTCGATCGCTGGTCGTGTTGATGGCGGTGGCCCTGGTGGTGACCATGGCGTTCAACGCCGTGAGTCACCGCCATTCGACGGCCGAAGCCAGCACGGCCACGCAGGCCCCGTCGAGCACCCAGGCGCAGACCAGCGCGTCCGGGTCTGGCTCGAGCATGACCATGAGCGGCGACATGTCGAGCATGACCGCTCAGCAGATGGCCGATGGGCATAAGGCCTCGATGACGGCCTACCCGGCGTCCACGGCCGGGGTCGGTGGGCAGGTCCTGGAGCCCACGCTCGACCACGGGGTGAAGGTATTCAACCTGATGGCCATGCCCATGCAATGGGAGGTGTCTCCCGGGCAGAAGGTGACGGCGTTCGCCTACAACAACCAGGTGCCGGGGCCGCAGATCCGGGTGCACCGGGGCGACCACATCCGGGTGGTGCTGACCAACCACCTGACCCAGCCGACCACGATCCACTGGCACGGTGTCACGGTGCCGAACGCCATGGACGGCGTGCCCTACGTCACCCAGGATCCGGTGATGCCCGGCCAGACGTTCACCTACGAGTTCACGGTCAAGGACCCGCCCGGGACCTACCTGTACCACTCCCATTTCAATTCCAACGAGCAGGTCGGCAAGGGCCTCTACGGGGCGTTCGTCGTCGAGCCGAAGGCGCCCTCGTGGGACGTCGAGTACACCGAGATCCTGAACGACGGGCCGCTCGGATACACGATCGACGGCAAGGGCTGGCCGGCCACCGCGCCGCTCAGCGCGAAGCTCGGGCAGACGGTGCTGATCCGCCTGGCAAACGTCGGGAACATGCTGCACCCGCTGCACCTGCACGGCTACCACTTCACGGTGCTCGCCCAGGACGGGGCGGGGGTGGCCCGTCCGTACAGCGCCGACACGATCGTGGTGGCCCCCGGCGAGACCTACGACGTGCTGGTCCACGCGACGGAGCCCGGCGTGTGGGCCCTGCACTGCCACATCCTGAGCCACGTCGAGGGTCCGCAGGGCATGTTCGGGATGGCCACGGCCCTGATCGTCAAGTAACGGAGCGGACGGAGGGATCCTGGGCGCTCAGGCGTCGATGGTCACCCGCACCGTGGTGCCCTCGCCGGGCGAGCTCTCGATGGAGAGCCGCCCGGCGAGGGCCTCGGCCCGTCGCCGCAGGTTCCCTAGGCCTTGCCCGATGTCCGCCGCTTCCCCAGGATCGAATCCGGTGCCGTCGTCGTCGACCTCCAGGACAAAGCCGCCGTCCCGCCTGCCCAGGCTCACCCGGCACGTGGCGGCCTTGGAATGCCGGCCCACGTTCGACAGCGCTTCGCGCACCAGCTGGACGACGTCGCCCGCCTGGGACGACAGCTCGGCTGCCGCCGCGGGGTCCACGTCGGCGACGGCCACGATGCCGGTACGCTCCTGGAACTCCTCCACCAGCCTGCGCAGGGCCTGGTCGAGCTGTCGGTCGGCGAGGATCCCCGGGCGGAGCCCGAAGATGTAGTTCCGGAGGTCCCGGATCACCCGGTCCACCTCCTCGACGGCGCCCCCGATCCGCCGCTCCAGTTCCGGGTCGTCGCTCAGCATCGCCGCCCCTTGCAGCCCCATCCCCACCGCGAACAGGGACTGGATGACCCCGTCGTGAAGCTCGCGGGCGATCCGCTCCCGATCCTCCATGACCGAAAGTCGTTGCAGCTCCCGCTGGGCCCGGCCGTATTCGATGGCCACGGACGCCTGCCCGGCGAAGGCTCGCACCAGCGCGACGTCCTCCTCCGAGAACCGGCGCCCGCCTCGCCGGTTCGCCAGTCCCAGCGTCCCGAACGCGGAACCCCGGACGGACAGGGGCAGGAACATGGCCGGCCCGAGCTCACCCGAGCTGACGATGGGCTGGTGGGCCCGCTCGTCGTCAGCAGCGTCGTCCAGCACCAGCGGCTCTGCGTCCCGGATGGCCTGGCCCGAGGCGGAACCCTCGATGGGGAACTCGGTGCCGACGAGGTCCTCCGCGTGCATGCCGTCGACCACCTGGAGGACCAGCGAGTCGCCCGACTGGGTGGGCACCGCGATCGTGGCCAGATCTGCCGCCACCAGCTCCCGGGCCTGCCGGGCCACCAGCTCCAGGACGGCCTCCGGCGCCAGGCCGGCCAGGATCGCCGTCATGCTCTCGTGGACCGCCTGGAGCCACCGTTCGCGGCGCCGGGCGGCCTCGTACAGGGTGGCGTTCTCCACGGCCACCCCCGCCTGCGCGGCAAGGACGGTGACGGCGGCCTCATCCTCCTCGTCGAAATCCGCGCCGCCCCGCTTCTCGGTCAGGTAGATGTTGCCGAACACCGTCCCCCTGGCCTTGACCGGCGCGCCGAGGAACGTGCTCATGGGCGGGTGGTTGGGAGGGAACCCGACCGAGCGAGGGTCGGCGGCGATGTCGTGCAGCCTCAGGACCTGCGCGTCATGGATGAGCACGCCCAGGATCCCCTTGCCCACGGGCGTGTGCCCGATGGCCGCGCGCTGCGCCTCGCTCACCCCGATGGTGTGGAACTCGATGATTTCCCCGCCCGGGCCCAGCACTCCGAGCGCGCCGTACTGGGCCTCGGTGACCTTGACGGCGGCTTCGACGATCCGCTGGAGGACCGCGTCGAGCGAGAGTTCCGAGGACAGCGCCAGGCCCGACCTGAGGAGCAGGTCCCTGCGTTCCTCCCTGGTGATCATGTCGGGTCGAAGCGTAGCGTGCCCGGGGCCACGGTCCCGGCTCTCGCGCTCAGGAGGGAACCCGGTGGTACCGGCGCAGGCGCAGCGCGTTCGCCACCACGGTGACGCTCGAGAAGGCCATGGCCCCGGCCGCCCAGATCGGGGTCAGCACTCCGGCCACCGCCAGGGGGATCATCACGACGTTGTACGCGAACGCCCAGGCCAGGTTCTGCCCGATCACCCGGTAGGTTCGCCCGGCCAGGTCCAGGGCGTCGGCGACCAGGGCCAGGTCCCCGCCGAGCAGGGCCACGTCCGCCGCCTCCAGGGCGACGTCGGTTCCCGTCCCCATGGCGATGCCCATGTCCGCCTGAGCCAGGGCAGGACCGTCGTTGATGCCATCGCCGACGAAGACGACATGTCGTCCTCGCTCCTGCATCCTGCGGACCTCCTCGACCTTCCCCTCGGGGAACACCTCGGCCACCACGCGGTCGATGCCGACCGCCGCGGCGACCGCGTCGGCAGCGAGCCTGCGATCGCCGGTCACCAGCTCGACGCGCGGACCCAGGGCGCGGATGCGCGCCACCGCCGCCGAAGCACCGGTCTTGACGGAATCCGCCACTCCCAGCAGCCCCATCGGATGCTCGTCGCGCCAGACGGCGAACACGGTGAGGCCGCCAGCCGAGAGTCGCCCGGCGGCATCGGCCAGGTCGGATTGGAGATCGACCGGGCGTCCCACTCGCACCGTCGAGCCCTCGACCATCGCCCACGCACCGGCCCCTGGAGCCACCCGGTGGTTGGTGGCCCGGGGTGGACCCAGCCCTCGATCATGGGCGCCGTCCAGTACGGCCCGAGCGATGGGGTGCTCGGACCCGGACTCGGCCGCCGCCGCCAGCCGGAGGACCTCGACCTCAGCGACGCCATCGGCCGCGACGATCTCGGCTAGGCGCATGTCGCCCTCCGTCACGGTCCCGGTCTTGTCGAGCAGCACGACGTCGATCCTGCGGGCGGCCTCGAACACCTCGCCCCCCTTGAACAGGATCCCCAGCTCGGCCGCCCGCCCGCTCCCGGCCATGATGGCGGCGGGCGTGGCCAGGCCGAGGGCGCACGGGCAGGCGATGAGGACCACCGCGACGGCGTGGATCATGGCCCTGCCCAGGATGTGCCCCGAGCCCGAGCCCAGCACATACCAGCCGGCGAACGTCGCCACCGCCAGCCCCAGCACCGCCGGCACGAACACCGCGGACACCCGGTCGGCCAGGCGCTGGATGGGAGCCTTCGACCCCTGGGCCGCGCGGAGCAGGCGGACGATCTCGGCGAGCCTGGTGTCCGCCCCGATGCGGGTGGCTTCGACCTCCAGCCGGCCGTTGGCGTTCAGGGCGGCCCCGATGACCTCGTCGCCCGGAGCGACGTCCACCGGGACGGACTCACCGGTGAGCATCGACAGATCGACGGAGGATCGCCCCGCGAGGACGACCCCGTCGACGGGCACCTTCTCGCCCGGCCGGATCACCACCACGTCGCCCACCCCGACGTCCTCGACCGGGACCCGCCGCTCCTCGCCCGCGACCAGGACCGTGGCGTCCCGTGCCCCGCGCTCCAGGAGCCGGCCTGCGGCGTCCCCGGCGGCCATCCGAGCCCGAGCCTCCAGGACCTTGCCGACCAGGATGAGCGTGATGATCACCGCCGCGGTGTCGAAGTAGTGATCGCTTCGGTCGGCCAGCACGGCCCACACGCTGTAGCCGTACGACGTCAGCGACCCCACCGCCACCAAGGTGTCCATGGTGGAGGTGCGATGACGGGCCGCCCGCAGGGCGCTGCCCAGGAACGGCCAGCCCGAGTAGAACTGCACGGGCGTGGCCAGGATCCACGCGGCGACCATCGTCCATCGCCGGTCGGGGAGGGCGAAGGTCACCGCCAGCACCGGGATGGTGAAGGACACGGCGACCACCAGCCGCGCCAGGTATCGACGCACCTCGTCCGAGGCGGACCGCTCACCCTGATGTGGCCGGGCCCCGTACCCGATGGCCTCGACCGCGCGGATGAGCGACGGGGCATGCAGGGAGGCCGCTCCATCGCCGACGACCCGCGCCGTGCGCGCGGCCAGGTTCACCTCGGCCTGGGCCACGCCCTCCTGCCTGCCGAGGACCCGTTCGACGCGGCGAACGCAGGAGGCGCAGGTCATCCCCTCGATGTCCAGGACGAGATCGACCTGCCGCTGGTCGGTTCGGGTGGCCATCGTCGCGGTCATGCCTCGCCGATCGAGACCTGGTCGTACCCTTCGTCCTCGATCGCCGCTCGCAGCGCGCGCTCGTCCGGCGGCGCCACAAAGGTCGCCTTCACCGTTCCCGTAGTGAAGTCGGCGGCCACGTCGCGGCCTCCGACCTGGGCGACCGCTCGTTCCATCGCCCGGTTGCAGTGATCGCAGGACATCCCCCGGACCTCGATCGTCAGCGTCGCCATCGCCGTTCCCTCCCCGTTGGTCTCGACCACATCTGTGCCATGATACCCTACGGGGGTATCCAATGCCGAGGAGGCGAGCACCGTGGGAGTCGATCGGAACCAACCCGGCTACGCGAGACGAAGCCATTCGGGCGACCTCCTGGCCCGCCTCCGCCGGATCGAGGGGCAGGTCCGTGGGCTCCAGCGGATGGTCGAGGAGGAGCGCTACTGCGTCGACGTGCTCACCCAGATCTCCTCGACCGCCAACGCCCTCGAGCGGGTCGGGGTGCTGCTGCTCAACGACCACATCCGGATGTGCGTGCGCGAGTCGCTGACCGAACAGGGTGGGAACGACAAGATCGAGGAGCTGGTCTCGGCGGTGGACCGGTTCCTCCGGGCCACCTGAGCGACGGCCGCTGTCCGCGCCGGCGGACCCCCCGGACCGTCAGCCCCCGAAGATCGCCGGCAGCACGGTGGTCTTGCCGAGCACGAAGATCGTCCCGATGGTGAGGCTGAACAGGCCCGTCAGAACCGCCACCGAGGCGTAGACGGCGAAGTTCCGGGAGGCCCGCACGTAGCCCATGGCGGAGGCCCCGGTGATCAGCGAGTTCGAGGTGAGCAGGCCCAGGATGAACGACACCAGCACCAGCAGGCCGACGGCCGGCCCACCGGCGCCAGCGGCGGCGAGGAAGATCAGGACCTGCGTCGGGGTCTCGGCGCCGATGCCGTGGATCATCCCGACCCCGAAGGACGTCATGCGCCCGTAGTTCATGAACGCGTCGTCCTGTTCCGGCCTGGCGTGATGATGATGGCCGGGACGCCCGTGGTGGCCGTGATGCCACAGGGAGGGGTCGCCCTCCGGGTCGGCCGTCATCAGCGCGGTTTGGCTCGGGACACGCGGGTCGGACGCCGACCGGTGGGCGGCGAGGGCCCGTCCCCTCGCCCACCGCATCCCCCTGCGTACGCCGGCGAAGATGAGCATCCAGCGGCTCCGCATCCGGAAGTCCCGACCGTGACGGATCAGGGACGCGAACACGTACACCCCGAGGACCAGGAGCGTCACCCCGACCACTCGAGTCATGACCGAATCCACGCTGTTCGGCAGCTCCTCTCCGATCAGGATGGCGATGATCCCGAGGACGAGCACCACGCTCGCGTGCCCGAGCGCGTACAGGGTCCCGAACAGGATCGACCGCCGGCGCTGGTCCTGCGAGCTGGTGATGTCGGTGATGGCCGCGATGTGGTCCCAGTCGATGCCGTGCCGGAACCCGAACAGGTAGCCGGCTGCGAGGACCCCGAACCGGAATCCCTTGGCCGCTGCGAGGATCGTGGCGACGTGATCCATCCGAGGCCTCCGATTGAACCAAAGATCTGCAAGTCATTGCAACTGGGAAAGATTGCAACTGTGCGGGCCGAAGCTCCGGCGTCGCGGCCGCTTGCCCCGGCCCACCGGGCCTCGGATACAATCCCCCGGCCTGGGGTGGATACACTCGAGGCAGGGCCCGGCAGGATCGGTGAAGGAGCGCGACGTGGCGAAGACGGACGTGGTCAAGATGCTCTCCGGGGTGCCGCTGTTCTCCGAGCTGTCCAAGAGGGAGCTCGACTCGCTGGCCATGTCCGCCAAGGAGGTCAGCCAGAAGCAGGGCGCGGTCCTGGCCAGGGAGGGTGACTCCGGGCTGGGATTCTTCCTCATCGCCGAAGGAACGGCGTCGGTCTCCGTGGGAGGCAAGCCCCGGGCCAGGATGGGTCGGGGGGACTTCTTCGGGGAGATCTCGCTCCTGGACCAGGGCCCTCGGTCCGCAACCGTGATCGCGGAGACGCCCGTCAAGCTGATCGGGATCACGCAGTGGGTGTTCAAGCGGCTGGTCGAGCAGAACCCGGCCCTCGCCTGGAAGCTCCTGCGGGTCATGGCTGCCAGGCTCCGCGGGACGAGGGCCCAGCTCACCGCCTGACCCTTCCGCTTCGGCGACCGGTCGCTTCCCCGGTGTGTAGCCTTCCCCTTCGACATGGACCTTGGTGTGGTGGTCGGAGGGGACCTTCGAGCCCTGGCCCGTCTGGCTTCGCAGGCCGAGGAACGCGGGTTCGAGAGCGTTTGGGTGGCCGAAACGGCGCGGTCGGCGTTCGTCCAGGCCGCCGTGGCCTGCCAGGCAACCTCCCGCGTGCGGGTGGGCACCGACATCGCCCTGGCCTTCCCCCGTAGCCCCACCATCACGGCGATGGCTGCGCGCGATCTCGCCGAGCTCTCCGGTGGGAGGTTTGCCCTGGGTCTGGGGAGCCAGGTCAAGCGGGTGAACGAGCAGCGGTTCGGGATTCCCTTCGAGCATCCGGCTCCGAGGATGGAGGAGGCGGTGGGCGCCATCCGCGAGGTCCTGGCGACGTTCGACGGGAGGCCGATCGATCACCGGGGGCGCTTCTACTCGATCACCATGCCTCCGTTCCCCGGCGCGGGACCGGCCCCCGGGGGTGGGGTTCCGATCTACCTGGCGGCCGTCAACGAGCGCATGGCCGAGGCAGCCGGCCGGGTGGCGGACGGGGTCCTGGGCCATCCCATCCCCGCGGTACGTGCGCGAGGTGCTCAGGCCCGCCGTGGAGCGGGGAGCGGCATGGGGCGAGCGACCGGCGTCGGAGGTCAACGTGTCGACCGGAGTGATCCTGCAGATCTCGGAGGACCGCGAGCAGGCGCGGCGAGAGGCCGCCCTGCAGATCGGCTTCTACGCCACCACCCGGACCTACCGGCCGGTCCTGGAGCTGCACGGCCTGGAAGACCGAGTGGAGCCCCTCCGGCGGGCGTTCGTCCGGCAGGATCACGCCCGGATGATCGAGGTGTCGTTGCCGATGGTGGATGCGCTCGGCGTGGCGGGAACCCCGGCCGAGTGCCGGGAGCGCATCGAGGAGTTCGCGGGAGTGGTGGACCGGGTGATCCTGGGTGGCGCCTGGGTCGGTCTCTCCGAGGAACGGCTGAGCGAGAACCACCAAGCGATCATCGGGACGTTCGCCCCGGGGGAGGGCTGGGCATCGTGCGTGGGGCGCCGGAGACGGCCGCATGCCCTGGCTGAGCCGCCCCGACGGCTGCCGACTCTACTACGAGCTCCACGGCCCGCCGGGGGGCATTCCGCTGGTGCTCCTGGAGGGGATGGGCGGAGACATCCCGGGGTGGCGACGAAGCATCCCGAGGCTGGCCGAACGCCGCCGCGTGATCGCCTGGGACCTCCGGGGGAACGGCCGGTCGGACGATCCCGCGGGCCGGGTGAGCATCACCACCTTCATCGGGGACACCGCCGGCCTCCTGGACGAGCTGGGGGTGGGGGAGGCGCACCTGTACGGGATGTCCTTCGGAGGGGCGGTAGCCATGGAGATGGCCCTGACGGTGCCCGATCGCGTCCGCTCGCTGGTCCTGGCCGCCACCCACGCCGGACGGGCCCGTATGGTGAGGCCCGGTCGCGGGGATCGGGTGCCCAAGGACCGCGCGTACCTGGCGCTCTACTCCGCGACATTCGCCGCAGAACATCCCGAGCACATCGCGGAGGACCTGCGGATGGCCGTGCGCCACCCGCGCCCGCTGCACGACGGCCGGCGGCAGTGGGACGCCCTGCGAACCTGGGACGCCTGGGATCGGCTGGGGCGGATCGCCCGTCCGGCGCTGGTCCTGCACGGAACCGAAGACCGGGTCGTTCCGGTGGAGAACGCCAGGCGCCTCGCCCGGGC
>JBKPBM010000270.1:0-5010 GCA_046744325.1 Actinomycetota bacterium
GGCCCACGGTGTCCCGGCTGGTGTCCTCCTCGGCCAGCACCCGGTCGCGATCATCGGGGTGGATCCGGTGGACCCAGATGGCGTGGTCGGCCTTCCACTCCTCGGGGGTGTAGCCGAGCATCTGCTCGATCCGCGGCCCGACGAACGACCACTCGCCGATCGTGGCCGGGTCGGCCTCGTAGACCACCACCGGCACCTGCTCGACCAGGCGTCGATACCGTTCCTCGGCCTCCTGGAGCGCCAGCTCGGTGCGCTTGCGCTCGGTGATGTCCTCCACCACGCCGAACGCGTATGGGGGCTCGCCCCCGTCCCCGGCAATCCGGGAGACGATGACGTTCACCCAGATCACCTCGCCGCTCTTGGTGAGATAGCGCTTCTCCCGCTGGTAGCTCGGGATCTCCCCCAAGAGCAGGGCGGCGGCGAGCGGGGCATCGCCCGACGCGTCGTCGGGGTGGGTGATGTCGGCGAACGTCAGTCCGGCCAGCTCCTCGCGCGAGTAGCCAAGCAGGCGGCAGAACGCTTCGTTCGCCTCGACGTAGTGGAAGTCCGCCCCGACGATGGCCATGCCGTACGGGCCGCCGTCGAACAGGCGGCGAAACAGCGTCGAGCCGTCGCCGGTCACGGCGGCCCCACCGCCGCCGAAACCGTTGTCGGTCAAGGCCTTGGCCACGAAAGGTTCGCCCGGCACGCGATCCACTTCCTCGAGAAGATCCCGTGTCGGGTATCGGCCCGGTCGCAGCCCGGCTTCAGCCGGGGGCGGCCAGGGGCGAGGCGGTCGGGGCCGGCGGGCCCGGCCCCCTCCCGGCCGCTACTTCCCGCAGCTGAAGATGCTCACGCCCCCTGGACCCACCAGGAGACCCACGATGATCAGCACGATGCCGCCGATGATCCCGCCGCGAACGAGCGTGAGGATGCCGGCGATGACCAGGACGGCCGCAATGATCCACAGGACGGTGGCGCAACTTCCCGAGGCCGACGCCAGCAACCCGAGCACGGTCAACATGACGATTCCCCTTTCGACATGGAGCGCACGAGCTCTCACTTGCGGAGGCGCGGGGCGAACTGCTGATGAGTACCCGGCGGAGGGGCTCGGGAAACCGGATTGTGTGTTCCCGGTCACGAATGGGGACCGTGCTCGCACCCGGGACGCCAACGCCGGCGTAACCGGAGCGGAGGCTGCGCCCGTGTCGCGGACAGGGCCCCTGACCAGGTCGTGGCGAGTGCATCAATTTGAGGCTCAAATTGGTGCGACGCGAGGGAGGCATTCGACGCCCGAGGGCCGGACGGCGATGGATTTAACACGGCGGTAACCGTTCGCCGCCCCAGCGCCCCTACCCTGTACTCGACCGAGGAAGGAGCGCCATGCCCACACTGTCCAATGAGGCCGAGTACGTCCTGAAGACCGTCGAGGAACGCGGGATCAAGTTCATCCGCCTGTGGTTCACCGACGTCCTGGGAACCCTGAAGTCCTTCGCCATCACCCCCCAAGAGCTGGAGGGCGCGTTCACCGAAGGCATGGGGTTCGACGGCAGCTCGATCGAGGGCTTCAGCCGGATCCAGGAGTCCGACATGGTCGCGGTCCCCGACCCCACCACCTTCCAGATCATCCCGTGGCGGTCCGAGGCTCAGGTGGCCCGCATGTTCTGCGACATCTACGACCCCGACGGCTCGCCCTTCGACGCCGACCCGCGCTTCGTCCTGAAGCGCCAGCTCGACCGGGCGGCGGAGCTTGGCTTCACCTTCTACGTGGGGCCCGAGCTCGAGTACTTCTATTTCCGGTCCTCCGAGGCCACGGAGTTCCTGGACAGGGGCGGGTACTTCGACCTCACGCCGCTCGACGTGGCCAACGACTACCGGAAGCGAACGGTCGAGTACCTCGAGGCCATGGGCATCCCCGTCGAGTACGTCCATCACGAGGTGGCGCCCTCCCAGCACGAGATCGACCTGCGCTACACCGACGCCCTGTCCATGGCCGACAACGTCATGACGTACCGCCTCACCGTCAAAGAGGCGGCCCAGGAGTTCGGGGTGTACGCCACGTTCATGCCCAAGCCGGTCATGGGCGTGAACGGCAGCGGGATGCACACCCACCAGTCGCTGTTCGAGGGAGAGCGCAACGCGTTCTTCGACGCCACCGACGAGCATCATCTGTCGAAGACCGGGAAGGCCTACATCGCGGGCATCCTCACCCACGCCCGCGAGATCACCCTGGTCACCAACCAGTGGGTGAACTCGTACAAGCGGCTGGTCCCCGGCTACGAGGCGCCCGTGTACATCTGCTGGGCCCGCCGCAATCGCTCCGCGCTCGTTCGCGTGCCCATGTACAAGCCGGGCAAGGAGACCGCCACGCGCATCGAGTTCCGCTCGCCCGACCCGGCATGCAACCCCTACCTCGCCTTCGCGGTAATGCTGGCGGCGGGCCTCAAGGGGATCGAGGAGGAGTACGAGCTGGCGCCGGAGGCCTCCAACAACATCTACGAGATGAGCGAGGAGGAACGCCGTGCGGCCGGCATCGAGTCGCTGCCGGAGGATCTGTACGAGGCCATCCAGGTCGCCGAGCGCTCTGAGCTGGTGCGGGAGACGCTTGGCGACCACGTCTTCGAGTACCTGGTCCGGAACAAGCGCGAGGAGTGGGACGCGTACAAGGCGTACGTCACCCCCTACGAGCTGGACCGCTACCTCCCGCTCCTGTAGGCGCCGCCTGCGCCGGCGGCGGCGGTACCCTTGCCTCGATGGTTCGCATCGCGTTGGGGCAGATCAACACCACCGTCGGCGACCTCGAGGGCAACGTCGAACGGATGGTCGCCGCGGCGAGGGAGGCGTCCGCCGCCGGGTCCGATCTCGTCTGCTTCCCCGAACTGGCCGTCACCGGGTATCCACCCGAGGACCTGGTCCTGCGCCCGGAGTTCGTCCGCGACAACCTGGAGGCTCTGGAGGAGCTGGCACGTCGGACCGCCGCGGGCAGCGCAGTGCTGGTGGGCTTCGTCGACCGGTCGCCTCGCGGGCTTCACAACGCCGCGGCCCTCCTGCACAGGGGCGAGGTCCTGGCCCGCTACCACAAGGTCAAGCTCCCCAACTACGGTGTCTTCGACGAGCAGCGGTACTTCGTCCCCGGCGACGCCGCGTGCCCGATCCGGCTGGCGTCCTCCGCCCTCGGCATCAGCGTCTGTGAGGACGCCTGGCAGCCCGGACGCCCGTGGGGTGCCTACGCGCGAGAGGGCTCGAGCGTGATCCCGAACATCAATGCCTCCCCCTACCACCGCGGGAAGATCCTGGAGCGGCTGGAGGTGTGCCGGGACCGCGCGGCCGAGACGGGCGCGTGGATCGTCTACGTCAACGCGGTTGGCGGGCAGGACGAGCTGGTGTTCGACGGCGGCTCGATGGTCGTCTCCCCCGACGGCGAGCTTGCCTGGCATGGCGCGATGTTCGACGAGGACCTGCTGGTGGTCGACATCGACGTGCCCGAGGCCGCGGCCGATTATCCCGGGCCCGACGTCCCTGGCCTCGCCAAGGGCGTCCTCCCCGACCCCTCGCGACCGCCATGGCCGGAGGGCGCCGAAGAGGTCTACCGCGCGCTGGTGCTGGGCCTCGGCGACTACGTCCGCAAGAACGGCTTCCGCGAGGTCGTGGTGGGGCTCTCCGGCGGGGTCGATTCGGCGCTGGTGGCGACCCTGGCCGCCGACGCGCTGGGGCCCGATGCGGTCAGGGCGGTGGCCATGCCGTCGCCGTACTCGTCACCCGAGAGCCTGGAGGACGCCGCCGACTGCAGCCATCGCCTCGACATCCGGCTGGACGAGATCCCCATCGACGACGTGTTCAAGTCCTACCTCGCCGCCATGGACGAGGTCTTCGCCGAGACAGAGGAGAACGTGGCCGAGGAGAACCTCCAGGCCCGCATCCGGGGCAACGTCCTGATGGCCCTGTCGAACAAGTTCGGCTCACTGGTCCTGGCCACGGGCAACAAGAGCGAGATGGCCGCAGGCTACTCGACGCTGTACGGCGACCTGGCCGGAGGGTTCGCTCCGATCAAGGACGTCCCCAAAATCCTTGTGTACCAGCTCGTTTCGTGGCGCAATGCCCAGGTCGGCGTCTCGCCCATCCCTGAGCGCATCGTGACCAAGGCTCCCACGGCGGAGCTTCGCCCGAACCAGAAGGACTCGGATACCCTCCCTCCCTACGACGAACTCGATCCCGTCCTGGAACGGTACGTGGAACGGGACATGGGACCCGAGGAGATCATCGCCGAGGGGTTCGACGATGAGCTGGTGTGGCGGGTGGTCGGACTGGTGGACCGCGCTGAGTACAAACGCCGCCAGGCTCCGCCGGGGGTCAAGATCACGCCCAAGGCGTTCGGGAGGGATCGTCGCCTTCCCATCACCAACGGATACCGGCGCACCCGGCCCCCGATGGGCCCCGAGGGTCCGACGTCGACCCGCGCCGGCTGAGCGCCGACCGTTGCGGGCCCCCACCCGCAATTCCTACCCGGTCGCGACGTGGAGAGCGCCCAACAGGACCTCCAAGACCAACAGCCCAAGCCCGCAAAGGGTTACGACCTCCACGATCCTGAGAGGAAAGAAGTCGTGCCGCTTGATGCGATGCTCCCACTCGAAATTCGCGAAGCTCGACAGGTCTCGGACGGGAGGGAGGTCCCCCTCGCGCTTGCTGGCGTACTCGGTGAAGTGCCGCATGTCGAGGCCCGGGATCGCCCCGCTCAGCTTCTGCTCGATCCTCACTAGGTTGTCCGCCTTGAGTTCGGCGTACCGGTTCAATGGCCAGTAGAGACCGAAGCACCATACGATCAGCGGGACGATCGCCATCATGGGCTTCATCCACGCGGAACCATCGCTCCCACCCGAGAAGGCGAAGATTCCTCCAGAGATTGCAGCGATCACCGCTCCCGCCTGCCAGATCGTCGTCACGGTGTGACGGTAGCTTTCGATGCACTCCTTGTACTCAACGAGGTAGGCGTGGAAGGCTTGCTCGGATAGCCCTTCCGGGGTTGGAGTGGGG
>JBKPBM010000277.1:0-2954 GCA_046744325.1 Actinomycetota bacterium
ACGACTTCGGCATCTGGCAAACCGACAGCTCCGCTCCGGCCCCCACCGGGTAGCGCTCTCCGACCCGCCTGCGACAACGCCATGGCTGCCCACCCGTCCCCCTGATGGCGATGGGTGGGTGGCCCTGTCGCTGCATGGGTATCCATAAGGGTATCGACGGTCCCTGGAGGTGATGGCGAATGGCGACACGGAGACAGGTCAGCGCGGCCAGGCGGAACATCGTGAAGGCCCAGCAGGCCGCCCGATCGAGGAAGACGATCCTCCACCTGCCCAAGGCGGTCCGGCAGGACCTCAGTCGGCAGGCGGCGAGGTCCCGGGCCCGAGGTGGACAGCCGGGGCGGAACCTGGAGGACCGGACCCGGCAGGACCTCTACGAGGTGGCCAAGCGGAAGAACATCGCCGGCCGTTCGAGCATGGGGAAATGGGACCTGATCAAGGCCATCCGCAAGGCGAGCTAGATCGTGGGCCGGGCGAGCTAGGCCGACACCGGGACCATGTGGCCGCTGTCGAAGAAGTAGGTCCAGCCGTCCATCTCGGGCGGCTGAACCCCGAGCTGGGTCAGGACCGTGGCCACCTGGGAGCGGTGCTCCGTCCCGTGGTTGACGGCCTGGAGCAGGATCAGGGACGCGGGCATCCGCCACGTCCCGGGCGGGTCATCGCCGGTGACCCGAACCTCGTGCTCCTCGCCGGCCCGGGTCGCCGCCTCTTCGAGCCGAGCATCGCCGTTCGCGAGCCGATCGGACAGCGCCTCGAAGCCCGGGAAGGGATCCTCGGCGAGCCGCTCGGGCCGTTCGGTGCCCAGGATCCGTGCCGCGTACCCCTCCTGGGCATTGGCGACGTGGACCAGGGTTGCGCCGATGCTTCCGTAGGTTCCGGTGGCCGTGGCCGCGAGCTGTTCAGCCGACAGGGGACGGCACGCCTCCAGCAGTCGCCTGTTCATCATGGCGTTGTGCCGAAAGAACTCGACGAGCAGATCCATGCAGGCATCCTAGCCGACCGAGCGCCGGAGCGACGATCGGCCTTCCTAGGGCCATCCCGCGTGAGGCGCCGGAGCCTCGGCGATGAGCACCCGTCCCGTGCGTTGGCCATCCACCATGCCTCCGGTGCCGCCCCACTCCTGCGCCATCATGAAGAGCGTTCGGCCCTCCTCGCCGCCGAGCATGCACGCGAAGCACCCCAGGTCCAGGTCGATCGTCTGTAGCACCTCACCGCCTTCCCGGACCCGCACGCACCGGGTGTTGGGGACGTCCCCGTACCACACGGAGCCTTCCTCATCCACGCAGATCCCGTCGGGGACGCCGTCGCCGAGGTCGGCCCAGACCCTGCGGTTGGAAAGGCCGCCGTCTGTGGCGATGTCGAACGCGGTGAGCCTCTTCGCGTAGGACTCGGCGACGATCAGCGTGGCGCCGTCGGGTGTCACGGCCATCCCGTTGGGGAACGAGATCCCGTCCGCCACGCGCCGGGCCGAACCATCGGGACCGAGCCGGGCGATGATCCCGGGCCGGAACTCCTCCCCCGCCATCAGATCGAACTCCGCTCCGTTCACGAAGACGTTCGCCCGACCGTCGACCACGATCTCGTTCAATCCGCGGCCGGTCAGCGGGCTCAGGTCGGCGTGGGTCACCAGCGAGCCGTCTGGCTCCAACCGAAGGACCTTCCGCCCGGCCGCGATCAGCAGAGGCCCGTCCGGGAGCCAGTCGATGGAGAACGGAAGCGCGTCGACGTGGGCGATCACGTCGCTCATCCCGTCGAGGTCCACGGCGATGACCTCATGGGCCACCCAGTCCGAGAACCACAGGCGGCTCTCGTGCCAGCGGGGCGACTCACCGAACGCGATCCCGGACATCAATGTGTCCACGACTCGCCCCCGTTCATGCCCGTGGCGGGACCGATGACGGCGGTCGCATCCCCGACCAGCAGAAGGTCCGCATGATCCCGCATCGTCATGTCACCTAGGTACGCCCATACGCGGCACGGAAGCCCTGTCGCCAGCTCGGGTAGCGCGGGGTCCAGCCGAGCTCCCGCTTCGCCTTCGCGTTCGAGGCGCCGCGGGACTCCGTTGCCATCATGACGAGCGCTTCGCCCGCGATCAGCCGCGCGAGCCAGCGGGGAACGTGGCGGGGGGGCTTCGCTCCGAGCACATCCGCGAGCACTGGGAGCCACTCGCGCATCGGGGCGGGCTCGTCGTCGACGATGTTGTAGATGGCGGCCCCGTCGTGTTCGAGCGCGAGGACGGTCGCTGCGGCGGCGTCCTCGAGATGGATGAACGACGTGACGCCGCCACCGTCACCGACGATCGGGAACTTCCCCGCCCGCACCGCCTCGACCATGGGGTCGTCCGGTACGCCGTAGAACCCGCCGTAGCGCAGGGCGATCCCACCCGCCTCGGTGACCACCTGATCGAGATAGGCCATCGCTTCCTCGGTCTGGCGCATCGCCGGCACCGGGGTGGGATCCAAGGGATCGTCTTCGGTCTTGACCGGCCCGCCCGCTCGCGCGTACCGCGCGCTGGCGTAGCTCTGGACCACGAACCGGCGCACGCCGGCTTCTCGGGCCGCGGCGAGCAGCGCATCCGTGCCTTCGGTGCGCAGCCGGTTGGTCTGGGCGAAGCTCCGGTCGAAGTGCTTGAAGTCGCTCAGGCCGGCGAGCGCGGTCGCCTGGTGCACGATGGCCTCCGGCTTGGCGTCGACGACGGCGTTGCGGACGGCGTCCGGGTCGAGCACGTCGAGCACGACCGCCTCCGCCCCCAGGGCATGCAGGCGTTCGACATTGCCAGGCGAGTGGCAGGTGCCGATCACCTCGTGACCATGATCGATCAGCTGAGGAACGAGCTGAGACCCGATCGCGCCGCTGGCCCCTGCGACGAACACTCGCATCACGTCCTCCTCCCCCTCGACCCGAATCGGAACCTGGGCGCGGTCATCCACTTCTCCCCGCCAGGGGCACATGCGTGC
>JBKPBM010000279.1:0-1057 GCA_046744325.1 Actinomycetota bacterium
GTGCGGGGCGAGCCTCCGCTCGCACCGTTCGAGTCAGACCCTGAGTTCCGCCCCTCGATCGGCGGGGGTCTTCCAGCTGAAGGCCGCGAACCGCCTCCGGACTCTCCGGCCCGAAGAGCCAAAGGCCCTGGTAGCGGGGGCGGACGGGAATCGAACCCGCCAGCCGACTCTCGCCGGCTCACCGGTTTTGAAGTTCGGGGATGGTCGTGTTGCCGGGTGTGATCTGATGCCTCCTGGTGCCATCCAGTCCAGGTCAGCGGGCCGCTTCGTGGTGTCTGGTGCCTTCCTGTGACCCCTGATCATGTCCTGGATGTTTGCAACGTGTTTGCAGGCAACCCAAACCAAGGGCGCTGACTTTCGTACACGCACCAGCGGCGGGCTACGAGCTGAGCCTGCTGACCGTTGCGATCAGGTTGTCGCATTCGTCGACTCGGCGGCGCGCGCCCATCCGCTCGAAGAGCACGCGAGCCTGACGAAGCGGCCGGTCGGCACCGTGGTCGCCGGCGAGGAGACAACGGCCCTGTCCAAGAAGGGCGTGTGCTCGTTCGATCGCCTCGGTGAATCGGTCCCACCGGTCCGCGGCGTCCGCGTAGAGAGCGGAAGCCTCGGCGTGATTGCCTGCGCGTTCCGCCTGGATTGCCCGGAAGGTGACGAGCGCATGCCGTTGCCTCGGAAGGGTCTCCGGGACGCCGCCGCCGAGACGAGCGAGCAGATCGTCGTCCTCCAGGGTGACGGCGGCCCGGGCAAGCCTGGGAAGATGGTGGCCGTACTCGGAATGATCGTGGCCGGGCGCGTCGGCAACTTCATTGAGCAACCCTTTCGCTTCGCCGATCCGCCCGGCGGTGATGAAGGCCGGCGCGACTCCCCACGTGGCGAAGGCAAGGTAGGCTGCATCGTTGGTTCCACGGGCGATCTCGAGGGCGCGCTCGGCCGGGACGAGAGCGTTCTCGCCGCGCTCGTCGAGAGCCACTGCTTGCCCGCTGAGCACGTCCTGCTCGAAGAGCCGGTCACCGCTCTCGCGCAGCCTCGGCAGGATCCAGTCCGCCCGCGCGAGGGC
>JBKPBM010000036.1:0-2520 GCA_046744325.1 Actinomycetota bacterium
GCCCCGAGCGGCGCGCCTTCTGCACGGCCTGTGGGGCGAGGTGGATCCAGGAGGGAAGCGTGCAGCGGGCGGTCAAACGCCCGAGGGCGACGTCCAGGCCCGGGGCCGGCCTTCCCGTCAGCGCGGGCTAGGTTCGGCGGACGAGGTTCCGGCGCTCGCCTCGGCCGGGGCGGGGGCGATCGGCTCGGATCCCTCCCGGGCGCCGGCTTGGGCCATGTGCTCCTTCACCCGGGTGGCGTAGTCGTCCACGTACTCCTGACCCGAGAGCATCATGATCTCGTAGAGGATCTCGTCCGTCGCCGACCGCAGGACGAACCGGTCGCGGGGCCGGTCGAAGAAGCGCTCGAACACCAGGGCCTTGCCGAAGCGGATCTCGGTCTGGCCCGGGCGCGGCCACTTGCGGTCGTAGGGCATCGCCTCGAAGGTCCCCATGATGGCCACCGGGATCACCGGGACCCGGGCCTCCAGCGCCATGCGGGCCACCCCCGTCTTGCCACGGTACAGCCGGCCGTCGGGCGACCTGGTCCCCTCGGGGAAGATCCCGACCAGCCTGCCCTCCCGCAGGGCCTCGACCCCGGTGGCCAGCGCGGCCTCGGCGGCCGACTTGTGCTCGCGACGAACCGGGATGACGTTGGCGCCCTTGAAGAACCATCGCAGGTACCACTTGTCGAAGTAGTCGGCCTTGGCCAGGAACACGACCTTGCGGTTCTTCACCATCAGGGGAAGCAGCAGGTCGTCGAGGAACGACTGGTGGTTCGCGGCCAGGATGGCCGGCCCCTCGGTGGGCACGTTCTCCAGGCCCTGCACCTTCGGGCGGTACATCAGCCGAAGGATCGGGCCGAGGAGCACGTATTTCATCAACCACCAGAACATGGGCTCTCCCCCCTCGGACGCAGCAACGAGGGCGCTGGTTACCGCTATAGACTACCGAGACCCAAGGGGGAAGGGAAACCCATCCGTGATCGGCTTCGGCATCCTGGAGTGGTCCTTTCTGGCCGCGCTGGTGCTGCTGGTGGGGCTGGCCGGGGTGTTCGCCCTGTTCCTGGTGGCGCAGCTGTTCCGGAATCCGACGCGCCGGTGAGCACCGCGCGGGTGATCCCCGGGGCCGAGCCCTTCCGCTTCGACGCGGGGACCGTTGGGGCCGTCCTGGTCCACGGGTTCAGCGGCTCACCCGCGTCCATGCGCCCCCTCGGCGAGTACCTCTCCCAGAACGGAATCTCCGTGGTGGGACCGCGCCTGGCCGGCCACGGGACGAGGTGGGAGGACCTCGAGCCGATCGTGTGGGCGGATTGGGAGCGCGACGCCGAGGCGGCCCTCACCGACCTCTCGTCCCGGTGCCCGCAGGTCGTGCTGGTGGGGCTGTCCATGGGCGGGGCGCTGGTCCTGCACCTCGCCGCCAAGCACGGCGACCGGGTGAAGGGCGTGGTCGTCATCAATCCGGACATCCGCCGGCCGGCCCTGGCCCTGGCGCCGGTGCTCCGTCTGTTCACCCGCTCGCGCAAGGGCGTCGGCAACGACATCAAGCGGCCCGGACAGGACGAGATCTGCTACGACCGGATCCCGATCAGGGTGCTCGGGCAGCTGGGGAAGCTCTACCGCACCGCCCAGGGCGACCTCCCGTCCGTCCGCGTTCCCCTCCTGGTGTTCTCCGCCGACGAGGACCACGTGGCCAAGCCGTCGAACTCGCGCCTGGTTATGGCACGGGCCGGCACGGCGAGCAAGGAGCTGGTCCGGCTGGTGAACTCCTACCACGTGGCCACCCTGGACTACGACGCCGACCTGATCGGCGAACGAACATTCCAGTTCATCCGAGCGGTCGCCGGCACCGCCTAGCGAGGCCGCCGTGGGCGTGGTCACGATCTCCCGCCAGTACGGCGCGGGCGGGCTTCGGGTGGCCCCCCTGGTGGCCGAGGCGCTCGGGTTCCGGTTGGTGGACCGGGAGATCGCCGAGGAGGCCGCCAGGCGGCTGGGCGTCGACCCTCAGGTGGCCCAGGGCTACGACGAGCGCGCGCCGGCCATCGTGGAGGAGCTGGGAATGGCGCTGGCCGCGGGGACCCCGGCGTTCGGCGGCGGCCCGGTGGCGCCGTTCGACGAGGTCGCGCTGTCGGGCCGGTCGCTGGCCGAGGCCGTCCGCCGCGTCATCGAGTCCCTGGCCGAGGCCGGCGGCTACGTGATCCTGGGACGGGGAGCCCAGGCGGCGCTCCGGGGCAGGTCCGACGCCGTGCACGCGTCGCTGGTGGGTGAGCTCCCCGACCGGGTTCGCCGGATCGCCGCCTCGCAGGGCGTGGACGAGAAGGAGGCGGCCGCCCGGTGCGATCGGCTGGACTCCGAACGGGCGGGCTACGTCCGGCACTACCACGGCGTGGACATCCGTGATCCGCTGCTCTACGACGTGGTGCTGAACACCTCGCGGATGTCGCTCGACGATGCGGCCGGGGTGATCGTGGACGTCGCCCGCCGTCGGCTCGGTCTCCGGGACGCGTAGTCCCGCATGGGGTCGTTCGACTCGCTCCGCTACCG
>JBKPBM010000285.1:0-7237 GCA_046744325.1 Actinomycetota bacterium
GAACCGGATTGAGCCCTCCGGGGTGCGCCGGAGGAGCCGGTCCGCCGTGATCCGTCGAGGAGGGGCCCGCCGGAGATGAGCGGTGAGGACGTGAAAACGTCCCTCCCCGCCGGAAGTAGTCCCAGCGGGCCCGTCCGACCGGTCCCAGGGCCCTCCCAGGCCCTCCGCCGGCCATGGCCTCTGACCAGCGCAAACGGGATCGGCTGAGATTCGCTGGGACCGGCTGGGAGCGCGAAAGCGTTACACGTAATTAACGGGCGGTGGCTGGCCGGATTCGACACCGGACGGCTACCCTGCTGACGAGCCTTCCCCGGCCCTTCCCCCTGATGCGAAGGAGGTCGTTCGCGTGGCAGAAGGCACCACCACCACAACGCCCAGGGATGTCCTTGCGCTCGCCGGAAAGGCCGGCGCGCAGATCGTCGACTTCAGGTTCAGCGACCTCCCCGGCCTGATGCAGCACTTCTCGGTCCCCATGGCCGAGCTCACGGAGGACGGCTTCGAGGAGGGCTTCGGCTTCGACGGCAGCTCGATCCGCGGGTTCCAGGAGATCCAGGAGTCCGACATGCTCCTCGTCCCCGACCCCTCCGGCGCGTACATCGACCCGTTCCTCGAGGTCCCCACGCTGGTCCTGCACTGCTTCGTGCGAGACCCGATCACCGGCGAGATGTACTCGCGCGACCCCCGCGGCATCGCGAAGAAGGCCGAACTGCACCTCAAGCAGACCGGCATCGCCGAGACCAGCTACTGGGGTCCGGAGTGCGAGTTCTACATCTTCGACTCGATCCGGTTCGACCAGAACAGCCACGAGGGCTACTACTACATCGATGCGGTCGCCGGGGTGTGGAACTCCGGCGCCGAGGAGGGCGGCCGGAACCTCGGCTACAAGCCCCGCTACAAGGAGGGCTACTTCCCCCTGCCCCCGATGGACCACTACCAGGACCTTCGCACCGAGATGGTCCTGAACCTCCAGAAGGTGGGCATCCAGGTGGAGGTCCACCACCACGAGGTGGGCACCGCCGGGCAGTCGGAGATCGACATCCGATACGGGACGCTGCTGCAGACCGCCGACAACGTCATGAAGTACAAGTACGTGGTCAAGAACACGGCTCGACAGCACGGCAAGACCGTCACGTTCATGCCCAAGCCGATCTTCCAGGACAACGGCTCGGGGATGCACACCCATCAGAGCCTGTGGGCCGGAGGCGAAAACCTCATGTTCGACGAGATGGGGTACGCCCAGATCTCGGACACCGCCCGCTACTACATCGGAGGACTGCTCGCCCATGCCCCGTCCCTGCTCGCCTTCGCCGCGCCGACCACGAACTCCTATCGCCGGCTGGTCCCGGGCTACGAGGCGCCGATCAATCTGGTGTACTCACAGCGCAACCGCTCGGCATGCGTCCGGATCCCGGTGTACTACAAGCACGCCGCGGCCAAGCGTCTGGAGTTCCGCTCACCGGACCCGTCGTGCAACCCGTACCTGGCCTTCTCCGCGATGCTGATGGCCGGGCTGGACGGGGTGAAGAAGAAGATCGAGCCCCCCGACCCGATCGACAAGGACCTCTACGACCTTCCGCCCGAGGAGGCCGCGCTGGTCCGGCAGGTGCCCGGGTCGCTGGAGGAGGTGCTCGACGCGCTGGAGAACGACCACGACTTCATGCTGGAGGGTGGGGTGTTCACCCCGGACGTGATCGAGACGTGGCTCGAGTACAAGCGGACGCGGGAGCTGGACCAGGTCCGCCTGCGCCCGCACCCGTGGGAGTTCTACCTGTACTTCGACATCTAGGCTGCGGCGCAGGCGCTCTGGGCGTCCACGGCGTCGCTCGCCGCGCTGCTGGCCTGGGTGGCGGCCTTGGCCACGTCGTCGGTCTCGGTCTTCGCGTTGGTCAGCGAGGCCGTGGTCGCGTCGCCCAGGACGTCACTCACCTGCTTCTGCGTGGGGATGTCTTTGGGCACGTAGCTGGTGTACAGGACGAGGTCGCCCTTCAGCTTGCCCCACGCGGCGTTGAGCTTCGCCGAGTCCGTGACGATCCGGGCCGTGTCCCCCTTGACCACGTCGCCGGCGGCCCCCGCAGCGGCGCTGGCGGCGGCGGCGGCGGCCGAGGCGGCGCTGGCGGAAGCGGCTGCGGCGCAGATGTCCGTCTTGCTCGAGCGGTGGTTGGCCACGACCTTCTCGTCCTTCGCCGTGGCCACGTAGCCGGCGATGAGGGTGAGCTGCGTTTGGACCGGGACGATGTCGGCGTTGATCTTGTCGATGTCCTTGCGCAGGGCCGTGATCGACGCGTTCACGGCGGCGACGTCCTTGTCCAGGATGGCCTTCTGCTCCGCCACCGTCTTGGCGGCGGCCTGCGACGCGCCCGCCGTGGCCGCTTGGGTTCGTGCCGCGGCCAGGGCGGAGTTGTAGGCGTCGATCGTGGCGGCGGTGAACGCAAGCGAACCCGGGCCCGACGCCCCGGTGAAGGTGACGGCGAGCGACGAACCCCTGAGCGTGCCGTTCCACGCGGTTCCCCACCCGAGGTCGGTGGCGAAGGCCAGGCTCACGGTGGAGCCGGCCATCCTCCCGGTGAAGGTGTCGGTCTTGGTGTCGATGGGCGCCGTGGGGTCCTCGGACGACACCGTCGAGACGATCAGGGTGCCGTCCAGCGCTGCGTTGTGATTGGCCCACTGCAGGAAGTAGAGGGACCCCTGGTCCTTGGCCAGGAAGGCGGTGGGCCCGGTGGTGGAGCTGCACGCAGCAAGGGAAGCGGCCATCACCGCCAGTACAAGCAGGCTGCCCGGGAGCGCGCGACGGCGGAGCGAGCCGGAAACGGAGCGGCCGGCAAGGGCCGCGGGCTGGGAGATGATGGGCCTCCTCGTGACGGGACGCGCGTGACATGAACGCGTGCCGGGCACCGATGGTCCGGCACGGATCGGGCAAATGTCAACCCCCTGTCGATCACGGCGTGACCTCAACCGCCGCGGCGACGGTGGCCGGCTCCGGCGACTGGGACCGCCTGGCGAGGATCACACCCGCCAGGACGAGACACCCCCCCACGATCTGCAGGGCGGACAGGTGCTGGCCCAGGAACAGCCAAGCGAAGCCGGCAGCGAACAGCGGCTCGACGGTCGCGGCGATGCCCGCGGTGGCCGGGGCCAGGATCCGGACGGCCCAGACCGCCAGGAAGAACGGGATCAGGGTCCCCAGAACCCCGACGCCCACCACGGCCAGAGCCACGTGCCCATCCGCGAGCTTCCCGA
The DNA here is from genome assembly GCA_046744325.1 of Actinomycetota bacterium. Lineage (GTDB taxonomy): Bacteria > Actinomycetota > UBA4738 > UBA4738 > UBA4738 > JBKPBM01. The sequence goes on from JBKPBM010000285.1 coordinate 3,238, forward strand.
GCGGCCACGACCACCACGGCGACACCAGGCCCCAGGCCAGACAGGCGAACACGAACCCCCACACCAGCACGGTCGCCGGGTGGGCTCCTCGCCGCCCGGCCATCTCCGCGGTGAGGAGGTAGCCGGCGAAGAACAGGGCGGAGCTGCCGGCCGCCACCAGCCCGCGGCCGTCCAGATGGACCGCCCCACCGCCGATGGCCCGGCTCACCAGCACCGCTCCGGCCAGCGTCACCGCGGCCGCCATCCAGGCGATCCGGCCCGGCCGCCGGGTTCCCCGGACCGCCGCCAGCACCAGCAGGAGCGTCGGCGCCGTGTACTGCAACGAGATGGCCACGCCCACGGCCAGGCGGTCGATGGCAACGTAGTAGGCCCCGTTCACCAGGGCCACGCAGACCCCGAAGGCGGCGAGCGCCGGCAGGCTTCCCGGAGGTACCCGGAACATCCCGCGCCGTTCCCGCCCGGCGGCCAGCCAGAGCACCAGCGGGACCAGCGCCACCACCACCCTGGCCTCGGCCATGCGAGCGGGAGGGACGCCCCGGTCGAAGGCGACCTTGGCGATGATCGCCGAGAGCCCCCAGCACGCGCCGGCCAGGACGACGGCCAGGACGGCGACCGCGGCCCTGCGCGTGGCCACGTCGCCGGAGGGCGGGCGGGATCGGCCGCGCATCCGAGCCCTCAGCCGGACCGGATCTCGATCATCGGAACCTGTTCCTCGGCCGGGGTCAGGGATCCATGGTGGCCGGTCATCCGGGCGAGGATTCCCTCGACCTCTCGCTGGAAGACACCCTGGGGCTCGCGGGCGGCGACGATCACGTCCCCGATCCTGGCGAGATGCTCCTCGGCGACCGGTCGCCCGAACCAGCCCGCCGCCACGGCCTCGTCCCGGGAGGCCACCCACCACCGGTCACCCAGGCGTTCCCGCCATGCCCCCAGCACGTCTTCCTCCGCGCCCTCGTGGGCGTAGACGAAGCGCGCGCGGGGCTCGCCGCCCAGCATGCGGACGCCCCTGGTGAGCGAGGGCCGATCGGTGAACTCGATCTTGCCCGGGCCGGGAACGTCGACCATCCCGTGATCGCCGGTGATGATGAGGGCGCGATCCGATGGGAGCCGGCGGGCGAGGGCTTCGGCCAGCCGGTCGACGACGCCGAGCTGCTCTGCCCAGGCTTCCGAGCGAACGCCCCGCACGTGGCCGGTCATGTCGAGATCGGAGTGGTAGGCGTACACCAGCCGGGTGGGACCCTCGTCGAGGAACGCGCCCACCGAGGCGATGAGGTCGCCCAGCGAGTAGAGGCCGAGGTACTCGGGTGGGCGGAACGCCGCGCGGGTCAGCCCCGAACGGGCGAAGTCCGGGTGGCCGGCCATAGCCGCCCGAACGCCTGCAGCCCCCGCTCGCTCGAACAGCGTGGGGTGTGGCTGCAGTCGTTCGGGCGGTTGGTCCCGACGGAGGTCGACCTGCGGCCCCGGCCCGGCCAGGGTCCAGCGCAGCGCGTTCATCGGCCGGTCCTGCCCGGGCACCGCGAAGGTGTACCCGACCACGCCGTGCTCGCCCGGCGGAACCCCGGTCCCGAACGACACCAGGCTGGTGGCCGTGGTCGCCGGGAACCCTGCGTCGAGGGGACGGCCCCGACCACCCTCGATCGCTCCGGACAGGAACGGCGCGTGACCGCGGCCGTCCCGGAGCAGGTCCCATCCCAGTCCATCCACCATCAGGACGCACGCGCCCGCCATCGGTTCGAGGCCAAGGGGGTTCGCGAAGCCCTCGCCCCCCACCGCGGCCAGCACGGAGGGAAGCAGCTCGGCCAGCGAGCCATCCCCGTACCGGGGCAGGACGGGGGCGGGGGCAGTCGCCGGCCGTCCGTTCAGGAGCCCACGTCCCCGTAGAACACCCGCTCCATCGCCCGCCTGGCCCGGTGGGTGATCCGGCGATAGTCCTGGAGGAACAGCCGGCGGGCCTGCTCCTCGTATCCCAGGCGGCGGGCCAGGGCCAGCTGCCCCTCGGGCGTGGCCGGCAGCGCCCCCGCCGGGAGCCGCTGCTCGAGCTCGATCGCGTTCTTCGCCGAGGTCAGGAACACGTACGCCTCGGCGAGGGCCGTGGCCACGCTGCTCTCGAGCAGCTTCTCCAATGCCAGAGCGTCCAGGGCGTCAAGCGTGTGCGTGCGGCGGGTCGCGGGGTGCTCGAATCCATGGCGCATCAGCGAGAGCTCCACCGCGAACTGCACGTCCGCCAGCCCCCCGTGCCCGAGCTTCACGTGGTAGCGGCGGGCCTCTCGGGGCCGGACCCGCTCCTCCTCCATGCGAACCCGCATCCGCCGGATGGCCGCCACCTGTTCGAAGGTGAGCCTCTCCGGGAAGGCGAAGTCCGACGCGTTCGACAGGAACCGCCGCCCCAGCCCTTCGTCGCCGGCCACGAATCGGGCCCGGAGCAGCGACTGGTACTCCCAGGTCTCCGCCCATCGCTCACAGTACTCCAGATACGAGGCCATCGACCGGGCCAGGGGACCGTTCTTGCCCTCGGGCCGAAGGGCCGCGTCGGCCTGCCACCCGGCGTCCCGCACCCGGGTCAGCACGCGTTCGGCCGCGGCCCCGGCACCGTGGAAGTCCTCGTTGCTCTCGCCCTCGTAGACGAACAGGACGTCGAGGTCGGAGGCGAAGCTCAGCTCTTCCGCGCCCAGACGGCCCATCCCGATCACGGCCATCGGCACGCCTGGCCCTACGGCGTCCAGGGCCGAGGCCAGGACCCCGTCGGCGATCGCCGCCAGGAGGCGACCCGTCCGCGGGGGGCCCACCTCCCGGGTGGCGTGGGCGGCCGCCACCCGGACCAGCTCGGCCTGCCCGTCGCCGGGGAACAGCGGCCGTTCGCTCGACGGCAGCTCGAACACGGCACCGGCCAGCTCCGGCCGGACCACCAGCGCATCGGCGAACGCCGAGCTCCATGCCACCAGGGAGGCAAGGCGCCGCGCCCCGTCCGGCCGGTCGGCGAGGCGGTCCGCGAAGACGGGGTCGGACCGAAGCCGGCTGACGACGCGGCCGAAGCGGACCACCGCGGCGTCCGGCTGCGGGGCGAACGCCACGGCCGGGGCGATCACCGGGAACAGCCCGCCCAGCACCTTCCCCAGCCTGGTCGAGGGCTCCACCAGCCCGGCGAAGGCCTCGTGGGCCCCGGCTGGATCGGCGAACCCCAGGCCGGCCAGGAGCTCCTCGGTCGCCGCCCGGTCGTGGCCCGGCGGCGGCGCGGCGGCGCCGGCGGCGGCCTCGAGCAGGGGACGGTAGAACAGCCGCTCGTGGAGGGACCGCACGGTATCGGTGTGGCCGAGGTACGCGCGGCGCAGGTCGTCGGGACCGCGCAGACCCATCGCCCGGGCCAGCGTGGCCAGCGCGTCCCGGCCCCTGGGCAGCTCGTGCGTCTGCAGGTCGCGAACCATCTGCAGCCGGTGCTCCACCCGGCGAAGGAACCGGTACGAGCCGGCCAGGGCACGGGCGTCGTCCTCGGCCACGAAGCCTTCGCGCGCCAGGGCCTCCAGGGCCGGCAGAGTGCCGGGAACCCGGAGCGAGGGATGGGTCCGCCCGTGGACCAGCTGCAGGAGCTGCACGGCGAACTCGACGTCGCGGATCCCGCCCCGGCCGCGCTTGACCTCGCTCCCCTCCTTGCCGGCCGCCCGGACCCGTTCCTCCACCCGGGCCTTGGTGGCCCGCACGTCCTCGATGGCGGCGGGGGCCAGCACGGACGGGAAGACGGCCGGCCCCACCTCCTGGACGAACCACGCCCCCAGAGCCGGGTCACCCGCGACAGGACGCGCCTTGAGCAGCGCCTGCCGCTCCCACGTGGCCGCGTGGCGTTCGTAGTACTCGACCATGGCGCCCAGCGAGCGCGAGAGCGACCCGGCCCTGCCCTCCGGCCGCAGGGCTGCGTCCACTCGCAGCGCCACGCCCTCATCGGTCGGCTCGGTCAGCAGCGAGATGACAGCGGACGCCACGGCGGAGCCCCACGCCTGGGCGGGAG
>JBKPBM010000044.1:0-3560 GCA_046744325.1 Actinomycetota bacterium
AGGCTCACCTGACGAAGTTGCTAGGTCACAAAGGAGGGGGGCCCTAGTGCGGTACCAAGTCTGCGCACCGTGGGTCATGGACGCCACCAGGATCCGCCTGATCGAAGGGAAGGCCGCCTCGCCGCCTTGCGCTTGTATTCAAGCGGCGCGATAGGGATTTGGAGGCGATCGCCGAAGACGCGCTGACGCCCGGCCCAGTTCGAGGAGCTCGGCCTCAGGAGGTGGGACCCGACCAGGCCCATTCTGGGAAGAATCCGTCCAGCTTGGTAGATCGTCGGTCAGCTCGTGGTTGGCCCGTGAACGCGCTACGCTCCGACCGCATCTTGACGGCGACCCAAGCGAGGAGCTTAATCTCACCACGACTCACGCATGGAGGGTGCGCATGGCAATCGGCCACGCTTTCGTCACCTTCGTTCAAGATCAGGAGACGGGACGCGCCGCGGCGGTGGGGACGGTATCGCTGGACTCCCTTGCGGACCAACGTTTGGCCGGTCTGCTAAGAGACGGATACTCATCGGACTTCCTCGGCGGGCTCGGGGATCTGGAAGGCGAGACTGGGGCTGCCCCACTTGAGGTGACCAGAGTTGATATTCCTGCGGCGGCTCTTGGGACCGACGAACTCGTGATGCTGGTCGGAGCTGTCCTGGGAGCGAACGACATGCCCGAAGCTCTGGCAAGTTTGGCGAGGCGCGGTGAACCCGAACAGACCATGTCGACTTTCGTCAGGGAGGTTCTCGCGGCCACAGTGCTTGTCGAGCACTCGGACGCTGCGGCAATGGCAGCGGCTGGTGCAGTCGGGGCAGCTGCTGCCTCGGCCGAGGGAACGGTCGTGGCCGCGATCGTCACTGCGGGGCACATCGGCGGGGTGGCCCTTCTGATCGCGAGTCCAGTGGGAATCGTGATCGTCGGAGTGGGAGCCGCGTATGCGACTTGGCGTCTGCTAACACACCGGCGAAAAGGGCGCTAAACCCAGTTCGTCGGCAAGCTGGCGGGGGCCTTTCGGAACGAAAGGACTCAGAAAGGACTCAGTGGGAGCGATCCGGCTTGACATCGTGTCTCAGCGAGACTCGATCTCGTGGCAAAGGTGGGGATGGTCCTTCGCGGGGTGCTCTCCGACAACGGGCCCGAGTTCATCGGGTGGGAGTTCCGCCGGGTAATCGAGGAGCTCGAGCTCGGATCGAGCGTTTCTGTGCCCTTCGCCTCGATCACCGCCCCAATGCCTGCAGGCCGAATCAGTGGGTGCTCGGACCTTTCCCCGGCTTTGCAGGCCGCCCGCTTCCCCTCTCAGAAATGGCCGATCGAGACCAACGCGAAGTCCTGGGTGCCGACTGCGACGTTCGAGCCCACGACGTCCACTCTCCAGTTTCCGGCAGACGCCTTCTCGACGTGAACGAGCTCGGCGTTGTTGGCCGCGTCAAGCGTCGGCGCCCCGTCGCCCGCCTGATTCCCGACGAAGGTTCGGCCGTCGGGAGCGGTGACGATCAGGTTGAGGTTGTTCACTAGCGTGGGCCCGGGCGCAGCGGACCACGCAAGCACGATTCGAAGCGGTTGGCTGTCCGACTTGACGGTGAGCGTGCTCGAGGTCAGCTGACCCGTCTTGAGTCCCGAGGGGGCCTCCATAAACAGGCTCGATCCCGGCGCCTGCGGCGCGATGACCCCGTCGAGGTTGACGCGGCCGTAGCCCTGGTCGTTGTCCACGACGGTACCCGCCGGGGCGTCACCGCGCAGCCTGGTCGCGCCCGCGATCAACGCGGCCTTGAGCAGCGCGGCGCTCGGGTTCTCGATCTGCTTGTTCGTCCGCAGGAACTCACGGAGAAGGGCGACTGCCCCTGCGACCAGAGGCGTCGCCATGCTCGTCCCTCCCATGAAGAAGTAGAGCCTGCTCTTAGGAAACGGGGCCCAGGCCGTGTTGTTCAGCGCGATCATGGTCGAGCGGGTCGACAGGACCCACGTGCCGGGGGCGACGACATCGGGCTTGAAGCGGTTGTCCTTCGTGGGCCCTCGGGAGCTGAACGCGACGATCTGGTCCGGGTCGTTGGCCATCGGATCGGCGTTGAACGGTGCGACCGGGAAGTCCCGAGGCCACCACTGGCCGTAGGTCTCGCGGTCGAAGTCGGGCCGTTCGTTCTCGCACGCGCCGACCGTGATGCAGTTCTTCGCCGTACCCGGTGAGCTCACGCTCATCGGATTGATGGAACCATCGGCGTCGGAGTCGGTCCCGTCGTTTCCGGCGGCCACGACCACACAGAAGTCCTTGTGCTGCCAGACGAACTCGTCGAGTGCTCGGCACTGCTCGTCATACGAGCCGGGGTCGCCGCCACCCCAGGAGTTCGAGTGGATGCGGACGCCCTTGGAGTAGGCGTCGGAGAACAGGCTCTTGAGATCGGCGGGGATGCCGGCGAGCAGGTAGCGCCCGTAGGTCTTGACGTCGGCGGGGTTCTTCCACTTGCACTCCTGCTCGACGGCCTGGAACACGAGCTGCGCCCCGTGCGCGAGCCCCCGAATGGGCGAGCCCACGCCGGGGATCGCCAATGAAGACGCGCCGCTACCGAGCATGGAGCCGGAGGTGTGGGTGCCGTGGCCGCTGTCCAGGTCGGCGGGCCCGTCGTCTCCCCCCGGATTGGTGACGTAGGGCGCGAGGTCGCTCGTCATCGGGTAGCTCTTGATCGAGGCGATCCGCCCGGCGAAGTCGGGGTGGATCGAGGCTGGGTTGCCGGTGTCCAGGCCCGTGTCACAGATGCCGATCGTCTCGCCCGTCCCGCTCAGCCCCAGGCCAGGAGTCCCCTTGGACACCGCCGTGCCCATGACCCCCGCCGCGACGTCGTTGCTCGGGCGCTTGACGGCACGCTGGCGAATCTTCCTCACGCCATGGATCCTCGACAGAGCCTTGATCTGCGTGAAACGGCCCGAGGTCTTCTCACTCGTCTGCACGACGAGGATCTTCCCCTTTGGCTCTTCCAGCAGAATCTTGCACCCTAGGCTCCTCACCTTCGGCCGCGCCGGTCGGATGTCCTCCCTACCGAAGAACTCAACGGTGTAGGCGCGAGGAAGGAGCCGCGTGCGCGGCAGGAAGTCCGCCCCCTGCCCCTCGACCTCCATGCGCACGGCGTGGGCGAGACGCTCTTCGTAGGGGAGGTGTCCTGCCCAGCGCACGTAGGGGAGCGCAACGATCTTCGCGATGGCCGCGTCGTCGGCGCGAACGACGAAGACGAAGTTCCCCCAAAGCTGGCGCGGTTCGCCGCCAGCCTGCTTCACGCCTCGCAACCACTGATCCTTGATCGGGCCGATGAACTGCACGAGGTAGTGGTGAGGACCGGCCGGGAGCGAGGCGCCGCGCCGGTACGCGGGGTGCCTGCGAGTCATGCCCTGGGCGTCGATGCGGGGCATCGACGTATCGATCGTTCCTGTGCCCACAGGGATCTGATACTGGTCGGTGATGTCCTCGACTAGGTGCTCCCGTGCGATCGTGCTGGCGGCGGAGGGGGAGACTTCAGCGAGCACAAAGGCGTCGTAGCGATCCAGAACGTCGACCTGCTGCGCAACTCGCTCTTGGTCGGCTC
>JBKPBM010000301.1:0-12271 GCA_046744325.1 Actinomycetota bacterium
GTCCCGACGAACCGCTGGGTCCCGTTCGTCGGATCGATGGAGAACACGCCGCCGGCCGACGTCCCTGAGGCGGCCAGCCCTCCCGCCAGGTAGATGCGACCGCCGCTGGCGACGGCGACCTCGCGCTGCACGGGGGCGGCAAGGTGGAACGACGCCGTGGCCACGTGCAGCCGATACGCCGAGCTGGAGGCGCTGGGCTGTGGCGAGGGGGCGCCTCCCGTGCAGGCGGATGACACCAGCACGAGGCCCAGGATGGCGAGCACACATCGGGACGGGCTCCTGACCGTCACCGGATGCACGCCCCCCAGAAGCAGTGCCCCCGGTACAGGATGTAGCCCACGCCGGCCAGCACGTCCACGGTCACGTGGGCCACTACCAGTGGCCACGTCCGGCGCCAGCGGGTGAACGCGTATCCGAAGGCCAGCCCCATCAGGAACGTGCCCGTGAACCCGCCCCACCCCTGGTAGAGGTGGTAGGCCCCGCGCAGCAACGCGCTGGCCAGGACCGGCAGCACCCCTTTCCATCCGAGCTGCTCGAGGCGCCGGATGAGGTATCCAACCACGATGATCTCCTCGAACAGCCCCGCCTGAAGAGCCCCAAGCACGACCAGGGGAACGGTCCACCAGTGGTGCAGCGGTGGGACCGGGACAACGAACCGGTTGATCTTCAGCGCCAGGGCGGACAGGTAGATCGCCAGTCCGATCCCGGCCACGCCGAGGCCACCGGCGACGCCGAGCCCGAGGTCCTGGCCGGGTGAGGCGGTTCGCAGCCCGAAGGGCTCGATCCCCTCCCTCGTCCGCCTGGCGAGGTGGATGACCAGGGCCACCGGGGCCAGCGAGAACACGGTGTCGACCACCTGCTGCAGGAGCTGCAGGTTGGAGAACGTGATCTGTGGGAAGGTGGCCACGCTGATGCCGGCCACCGGCGCGGAGAGCAGGCTGATCAGAGCGTCGAACGCGCTTGGAAGCAGGGACAGCGCCAGGACCACCAGGACCTCTTCGATCACCAGCCAGCGATCCCGCGTGAGGGGTTCGGTCTCTGTCTCCGCCCGGGCCGGCCCCGGGGGACCGCTCAGGCGGGCGGGGCCGTGCACTCCCAGATCCGAAGCTCCCACAGCAGGCGGCTCCCCCGCCGGATGAACTTCACCACCCCGGTGTCCATCAGCCGGCGGAGCACCGCGCTCTCGGCGATCTTGCCCGGCAGCGGGAACATCCGTTCGTGGAGCTTGCGGATGCGGCTCTCGCCGAACAGGCGGCGTGCCGCCCGCAGCACCGCCCCCTCGTCCTGCAGGGACGCCGTCGGGAGGTAGAACCGGGAGCCCGGGAGGAGATGGGGAGAGGCAGACTCGAGCATCGCCACCGGCACCTCAGCGCCGGTTGGCCCGCCGCTGTACCCACCCGGGAACCATCCGGTCACCCTGGCGATCTCGTCGGGGATGCCGGAGACGTCGCCGATGACGACGTTCGCCCGCACCCCGGTCAGCGGTTCGAACAGGCTTCCTCCTCGGAACTCCACGACCTTGGTCAATCCGAGTCGTTCGGCGTTCAGCCGGGCGATGGCCACGTTATGCGGGTTGACGTCCGTTCCGTAGACCTTCCCCGCGCCGAGCTTGGCGGCCACGAACGACAGCACCCCCGTGCCGCAGCCGACGTCGATCACGGTGTCCCCCGGCTCGACCACCATGCCCTCGGCGACCTCGCGGCTGGTGTGGGTGGGGGCGAAGACGTCGTCGCTGACCAGCAGCTCGAATGGCCCGCTGCGTCCGGTCCACACGACCTCGCGGACCCCTGGCTGCGTCTGCATCGAGGCATCGTACCCTGTATGGGCACGCGGCGGACGGGTCGTTCGGCCTGTTTGGACTGCGAAGGGATGTCGAACGGTCCATCGGCGGGTCATAATGGCCGTTCCTCCTGGAACCTCGTGTTCCCTTCGACTGCGAGAAAGCCGACCTTCATGGACATCGAGATCCGCGCGATCCGAGACGACGAGGTGGCCGCCTACTGGGCCACCCTCTCCCGCGCGTTCGGCGAGCTGTTCCGGCCCGAGGACATCGAGGAGGAGGCCCGGATCTTCGAGCTCGACCGGACCATCGCCGCGTTCGAGGGCGACGCCCTGGTGGGGTGCGCCGGCATCTACTCGCTGCCGCTGAGCATCCCCGGCGGGACGGTCCCGATGGCCGGGGTGACCCAGGTCGGCGTGCTGCCGACGCATCGCCGCCGCGGCGTGCTCACCGAGCTCATGCGCAAGCAGATGGAGGACGTTCGCGACCGCGGCGAGCTCGTGGCCGGGCTGTGGGCATCGGAGAGCTCGAACTACGGGCGCTTCGGATATGGCATGGCGGCCCAGGTCGCCGGCCTGGAGATCGAGCGCTCCCGGTCGGCGTTCATCAGACCCCATCAGCCCGCAGGCCGCATCGAGCTGGTGGAGAAGGACACGGCCCTGAGCGAGTTCCCGCCCATCTACGCGCGGGTGGTGCAGGGCTGGCCCGGGATGTGGGGACGGAACGAGGCCTGGTGGCGTCATTCGTACGCGGACCTCGAGCACTGGCGTGACGGAGCGAGCCCCCTGTACTTCGCCGTGCACCGGTCCTCGGCGGGGTCCGACGGGTTCGTGACGTACCGGCTCAAGCAGCAGTGGCAGGAGTTCCCCGGCGGCACGGTCCTGGTCCGGGAGCTGATCGCCGAGACCCCGGAGGCGTACGCGGACCTGTGGCGATACTGCTTCGACATCGACCTGCGGACGAAGATCGAGGCGTGGCCGCGTCCCGCCGACGAGCCGCTGGCGTACCTGCTTGCCGAGCCACGGCGGTTGATCACGAAGGTCCACGACTCGCTGTGGCTCCGGCTGGTCGACCTGCCCGGAGCGCTGTCGGCGCGTCGCTACTCCGCGCCGGGGCGCCTGGTGTTCGAGGTTCGCGACGGGTTCTGCCCGTGGAACGACGGCCGCCACGAGCTGACGGTCGACTCCGACGGCACGGGACGGTGCGTGCCGACCGATGGGCCCCCGGACCTCGTGCTGAGCGCGGCCGATCTCGGGGCGACGTACCTGGGCGGAGCGAGCTTCGGGGCCCTGGCCTGGGTCGGGCGGGTGCAGGGCGAGGAGGCAGCGCTCCGCCGGGCCGATGCGATGTTCGCCTGGGACCCCAAGCCCTGGTGCCCCCAGGTCTTCTGAAGACTACGCTCGGCAGCCTTGAGCACGGTGGACCATCGCTCGGGCACGCATGAGGTCCTGAACCAGCCTCCCCCGCTCCAGGACTACGACCTGTTCGGCCAGGACGCGGTCCTGCAGGAGTCGGTTGATCGAGAGGCAGGGGGGTGGGGCCGCGAGCTGCTCCGAGAATTCGGACGGACGGTCGGCGGGGACCCGCTGCGCCTCGGCGCGGTGGCCGACCGTCATCCGCCGACCCTTTGCACGCACGACCGCTACGGGAACCGCGTCGACGAGCTCGAGGTCCACCCGGCGTGGACGGAGCTGCTGAACCTCGGGATCCGGGCCGGCATCCCGTCGCTCCCCTGGCGCGACCCTCGGCCGGGCGCGCACGTGGTCCGCGGTGCGCTGCTGTTCCTGCTGACCCAGGCGGAGGCGGGGGTGTGCTGCCCGCTGTCGATGACCTACGCGGCGGTGCCGGCCCTCCGGCACGCGCCCGAGCTGGCCGCCGGGTGGGAGCCCAGGCTCCTGGACCCCAACCCCGCGACGTCAGCGCTCTGCGGAATGGCCATGACCGAGAAGCAGGGAGGCTCGGACGTTCGGGCGAACACCACGCGGGCCGAGCCGGCCGGCGTGGAGGGGCGGTTCGAGCTCACCGGGCACAAGTGGTTCTGCTCCCACCCGGCCAGCGACGCGTTCCTGGTCCTGGCCCAGGCGCCCGGAGGCCTGTCGTGCTTCCTGCTCCCCCGCGTGCTCCCCGACGGTGGTCGCAACCGGGGGTTCGCGATCCAGCGACTGAAGGACAAGCTCGGAACCCGCGCGCTGGCCTCAGCCGAGGTGGAGTTCGACCGGGCCTCCGCGTGGCTGGTGGGCGAGGAGGGCCGCGGGGTCCCGACCATCATCGAGATGGTCAACCACACCCGCCTTGACTGCGTGCTCGGGTCGGCGGCGACCATGCGCCGTGCGGTGGCGGAGGCCACCCACCACGCCGCACACCGGTCGGCGTTCGGCAGGCGGCTGATCGACCAACCGCTGATGGCGAGCGTCCTGGCCGATCTCTGCGTCGAGTCCGAGGCGGCGACGTTGCTGGCGGTGCGGCTGGCACGATCGTTCGATCCGGACTTCGAGCCCGCCGGGTTCCGTCGCCTGGCCACGGCGGTGGCGAAGTACTGGGTGTGCAAGCGCGCCACGCCGGTGGCAGCCGAGGCCCTGGAATGCCTGGGCGGCAACGGGTTCGTGGAGGAGTCGCCGATGCCCCGACTCCTGCGCGACTCACCCCTGAATTCCATCTGGGAGGGCTCTGGAAACGTCATCGCCCTCGACGTGTTGCGGGCGCTGAGCAAGGAGCCCGACGCGCTCGCCGCTCTGATCGAGGACATGGAGGCGGCTCGAGGCGCCGACCCGCGCCTGGATGACGCGATCGCCCGAGCGCGCGGTGGGGCCGAGAAGGCCGCGTCAGACCCCGCGGGTGCCGAGCCGGTGGCACGCGGTCTGGTGGAACGCCTGGCCCTGGCCCTTCAGGGCTCGCTGGTGGCCCGCCACTCCCCCGGTCCGGTGGCGGAGGCCTTCCTCGCTTCGCGCCTGGGGCCCGACGGAGGCAAGGCGTTCGGGACTCTTCCGGCGGGGATCGATGTCGAAGCGATCATCGAGCGCCACCGCCCCAAGCTCTCCGACTGACCTGGTTTCCGGATGCCTTCCAGGCGTTTCGTCGAGTGCACCAAAATGAGCCTCACAGTGGTGCAACGAGGAGACGGACGGCCTCCTCTGGCCACCGATCGGGCTGGTCTCAGGCCGAGGCGCCTGCGTAGTGGGTCAGGCCGCGCGTCCAGAACCACCGCGTGAAGGCGAACAGCAGCACCGCGAAGCCCAGGGCTCCCAGCAGCGTCAACCCGGTCAATCGCGACGTCACCGCCTGCGCCGGAACGGTGACCGCGAACGCGATCGGCACCAGGAACGTCAACCCGAACCGCAGCCACAGCGGATAGATCGTCACCGGCCACCGCCCCGTCTGATACACCCCCGAGAACAGCTCGATGATCGAGTCCATCCGGACCAGCCAGAAGGCGCCGGTGGTGATGACCAGCCAGAAGCAGTAGATCATCGCCGCCCCGATGGCCAGCGCCGCGGCGAAGGCCAGTGCGTCCAGCACCCCCACGCTCGCCTGGATCCTGCTGACGGCCAGGCCCAGCACGATCGCCCCAGACAGCACGTCCGTGGCTTCCCACAGCCGAACCTCGCGCACGCTGACCAGCACCTGCGAGTCCTCCGGCTTGGTCAGCGCGAAGTCCAGCTTTCCCAGCCGGATCTCCTCGATCAGGCGGGTCATGTTCGGCTGGATCAGCGCCTGGATCAGGCCGCCCATCAGGATCTGGATCCCCAGCACGGCCAGCAGCTGCGCCTGCGACCAGCCGTTCAGCTCCTTCGTGTGGCTGAACACCAGCGCCAACACCACCAGCCCCGTTCCCAGGGACACCAGCGACTGCAGGAGCTGGATGAAGAAGTTGACGCGGTACTGAAATTCCCGCATCACCCCCACCCGGAAGTAGAGCCAGGCGATTCGCACCGGCCGCAGGGGCTCCATGCGCCGGGCCATCAGTTCCCCACCGAGGTGAACTTGCCCACGGCCCGATGCCACACCAGCATCACCAGTCCCAGCCCGATCCCGAACCAGATCGCCTGGGCCCCAAGCCCGCCCACCAGCTGGCCGATCGGCAGACGTCCCACCAGCGCCTCGATCGGATACCCGAAGGTCCACTTGAACGGCAGGAAGGTCGCCACGGTCTGCACCCAGTGCGGCATGAGCTGCAGGGGGACCAGCCGCCCCGACAGGATGAGCTCGGCGGCGAAGTACGTCTCGAAGATCGCGTTCACCCGCGTGGTCCAGAACGTGATCATCCCCAGGAGCTCGAGGGCCATCGACCGGACCAGGTACGCACCCCAGATGGCCACGGCGAACACCACCACGTCGACCACCCGCGGGTGGAGGGTGGGGCGAAAGATCAACGTCAGGACCAGTGCGATCGGCAGCCACATGACGATGACGGCGAACTTCCAGCCGCCCAGCTCGGCCAGGTCGGCATTCAGCAGGTGGATCGGCCGCAGGAGCCAGGTCGAGAGCTGGCCTTCCCGGATCCGCCACTCCCACGCCTCCGGAGTCAGCGCGATGTTCATCTGCCGGACCAGCGTCCACACGATGTAGTAGGCGGCGAACGCCCCGGGGGTGAACCCGGCGACCGACCCGCCCTGGGACCGGGCCACGGTCGACCACACCACCAGGTAGATGATCGGCTCGGCCAGCATGCCGATCATGTAGAAGTAATTCGCCACCCGGTACTGGAAGTTGCGGATGATCGAGGTCCGCATCGTGGTGAGGTAGAAGTCCAGCATCGAGCGCCACCGACTCACCTCGGGCAGAGGAGGCGCGGTTCCCGTCGGATCGGCGGTGGTTCGAACCTCGGCGCTCATTCGCCGGCTCCCCGGGCGAACACCAGCTCGATCACGTCCTCGATCGGCGGGTCCTCGACGGTGAGGTCCATGATCTGGTGATCGGCCAGCAGTCGCGCCGTCACCCGCGAGGTGTCGTCCTTGGGCACCCGGAGCGTCACGCGGTCGCCGTCGCGCCCCATCACCTCGCCGTACCCGGAGAGATCGACAGCCCCATCGCTCAATGTCACCCCGACCGTCTTGTACGCGGCGAACTGCCCCGACAGCGCGCCCAGCTGGCCGTCGAACAGGATCCGCCCGTGGTGGATCACGATCACCCGCCGGCACAGGGCCAGCACGTCGGCCATGTAGTGGCTGGTCAGCAGCACCGTGGCCCCGTAGCGTCGGTTGTACTCGGCGACGAAGGACCGGATGCGCTTCTGCATGGTCACGTCCAGTCCGATGGTGGGCTCGTCGAGGAACAGGACCTGCGGGCGGTGCAGCAGGGAGCCGGCGATCTCCATCTTCATCCGCTCCCCCAGCGAGAGGTTCCGGATCGGCTTGTTCACCAGATCCTGGAGCTCGAGCAGCTCGATGAACTCATCGCGCATCCGGACGAAGTCCTCTCGGGGGACCCGGTACACGGCCCGGTTCAGCTCGAAGGAGTCGAGCGCCGGCAAGTCCCACTCGAGCTGGTTGCGGTTGCCCATGACCAGCGTGATCCGACGAAGGAAGTCGCGTTCCCTGCGCCAGGGGACGTAGCCGAGCACGGAGACCCGGCCGCCGGTCGGATGCAGCAGCCCGGACAGGACCTTCAGGGTGGTGGTCTTCCCGGCGCCGTTCGGCCCCAGGAAGCCCACCACCTCACCGGGCTCGATGGTGAAGGAGATCCCGTCGACCGCCAGGACGTCCCGGGTCGTGCGGCGAACGAGCGACCTGATGGACGCGCGCAGGCCCGCTTCCCGCACGGGAACGTTGAAGGTCTTCCGTAACTCCTCGACCGAGATGACAGGGGCGCTTCCAGTCACCCGCCGATGCTACCCGGTGCCCGGCTCGTATCCTGGACCGCACTCCGAGGGGGGCAATGGTCGAGGCATTCCTACATGCGCACCGGGACGAGATCGACGGGATCCCGGTCTTCTGGGCCGACGCCCCGCCGCCCTTCGTCGCCCAGCTGGTCTTCCGCGTGGGGCGGGCGGACGAGACGCTCACCACCGGGGGGATCACCCACCTCGCCGAACATCTGGCCATCTTCGGACTGGGGCAGATCCCGGTGGCGCACAACGGCATGGTGGGCCTCATCCTCACCCGGTTCGTCGCGCGTGGTGACCGCGAGGACGCACTCCGGTACCTGCGCGATGTCGCCGCGTCGCTTCACGACCTTCCGCTGGCCCGCCTCGACAGTGAGCGGCGGGTGCTGGCTTCCGAGGCCGGGCTCCGGTCGCGCACCCCGGTCAGCGCGCTCCTGGCAGCGCGATTCGGCGCCCGTGGGTTCGGGCTGGCCGACCACCCTGAGCACGGGCTTCGCTCGGTGGACCAAGACGCGCTGGCGGCCTGGGCCGCAGAGCGGTTCACTCGCACCAACAGCGCCGTCTGGATGTCGGGGCCCCCACCCGACCGCCTCGACCTCTCCCTGCCCGACGGGACACGCTTCCCCTCGCCCCCGGGCGAGCCCATCTCGGACCTGAACCTCCCGTCCTGCCTGGGCGTGGACCTCAACGGGGTGGCCATCGGCTACGTCTGCCCGCGAGCGTCGGCCCCGAAGCTGGCCACCGACATGGCCGCGTTCTCCCTTCAGGACCGGCTCCGCCAGAAGGATGCGATCGGGTACCAGGTGGCGTACGACTGGCAACCATTGTCCGCCGACCGGGCGCACGTGTCGCTCATCGCGGCCTGCCTGCCGGCGAACCTGGACGCGGTTCGGCAGGGGCTGCTCGACGTGCTGGACCGAGAGCGAACGCAGGGACCGGACCCCGAGTCGCGCCAGCGGCTCGACTCGATTGAGGAGCGGTCGCTCTCCGACCCAGCCGCCGCGCTCGCCCAGCTCGACGCGTGCTGCCAGGACCTGCTGATGGGCGCCCGGCAACAGCCGTCGTTCTGGAGCCACCTCGAGGAACGTCGAGCCGTGCCGGCGGAGGACGCCGCGGCCGCCTTGTCCGCAGCACTGGGATCCGCGATCATCCTGGTCCCGACCGGATCTTCGAGACCGCCCGGGTTCGCGCAGTACCGTTTGGGCCGGGGAGATCAGGTCGCGGGCCGTCTGTTCCCGGTTTGGCCCGATTCGTTCTCCGATGCCCCGAAGGACCGCCCGCCGCCGCGCATCCGGATCGTGCTCGGGTCCAAAGGAGTCTCACACGTCGTGGAGGGCCCGTACGGAGGCACGCGCACCGTTCGGTTCGAACACCTGGCGGGCGTCGCCCTGACGGGTTACGGCGCCATGGCGTTTGTCGGAGAGAACGATCTGAAGGTCGACGTCCGGGTGGCCCAACTCGTCGAGGGTGACGCCTTCGTGGAGAAGGTCCGCGAGCACGTCCCGCCCGAGCTGTTCATCGTCCTCGACGATGGGGTGGAACGGTGGGATCGGATCGACGCTCTCGCCCGGGAGCGCCTGGGCGGACGCTCCAGCAGCTGGCTGGAGCTCGAATTCCTGGCGCTGAACCTGCGGCACGACGAGAACCTGATCGAGGTCGCCACAGCCCACAGGGAGGGCTCTAAAGGGCTGCTGGCGTTGACGAATTCGAGGCTGATGTGGCTCCGGGGCCCCAGGGGCGGAGATGCGACGAAGGTGGCCGAGATCGAACGTGGAGCGATCAGATCCGCCACCTGCGGCCGCATCGGGGCGATCGGATTCGGGTTGACCCTCACCGTGTCGGGCAACCGCGGCGAGGAGCTGATCTTCAAGCGCGTCGCCCCGGTCGAGGTGGGGCGGTCCATCGCGCGGCTGGCCAAGCATCGGTGAGATTGGCTCTCAGCCGGCCAGTCTGACGATCCGAAGGCGGCGCCTGCGGGGTTGGAACTCCCCCCCGGTCCGGCGTCTGGACGTCCCGGAGGCGCCGGCACAGGTCGACGAGGTCGCGGACGATGACGTCGGAGGAGTCCGCTTCGGCATCGGCAAGCCCTCCTCCTGCGTGCGTGAGCCGCTCTCGGGGCTCGAGCGAAAGGGCGCGACGATCCGATCCATCGTCATGGAGCAATCGAGGAGGAGCGGTCACGCCGCTCCCGGAACCTTCTCCCCCACCGCCCGCAGGCCCGTCAGCCCCGACAGGAGCAACGGCAGGGGTGCCGCCAGAGCGGCGATCGCACTGACCCAGATCGCTCCCCGGAGCCCGATGGCCGTGGCCAGCCACCCGGCGAGCACCCCGGCCGCCGGCTGGGCCACCCAGACCAGCACCCGCATCGACGACGTGACACGACCGAGGATCTCGGGCGGGGTGGTTGCCTGGCGGAGGGTGGCGTTCGAGATGGTGAAGGTCAGCGCCCCGAGCCCGTAGACCGCCAGCCCCGCCGCCACGAAGGGCCCGGCCACGCCCGGTGGGGGCACGGCCATGAGCAGAAACGAAGCGGCGGCAACACACCCGCCGCCCACGATCGCCTTGCCGATGCCGACCCGGGCCACCACCCGGTCGGCGAGGAGCGCTCCCGCCAGGAACCCCACGGAGCCCACCGAGAAGACGACACCGATGCCGGTCGCCGAGTAGCCCGCCATTCGGACCAGGTAGATCAGGACCACGATCATGATCGTTCGACCGAACAGGTTCACCACCCCGGCGGCGGTGGCGATCGCCCGCAGGTACCGGTCGGCCGCCACGTAGCGCAGGCCCTCGGCGATCCTGGTGCGCATCCTCTCCGGCGGGGTCGCCATCGTCGGCCCGGGCTCGCGGCTGCGGATCCGCCGGACGAACGCGGCCGAGCCCACGTAGCTCGCCGCGTCGAGCGCCACCGCGAACGGCGCGCCCAGGACGCCGATCAGCCACCCGGCCAGCCCCGGGCCCACCACCGCCGCCCCCTGCTCGCTCGCCTGGAGCTGGGAGTTCGCCCTGATCAGCTCGTCCCGGGAGACCAGCGACGGGAGGTAGGAGACGTAGGCGACGTCGAAGAACACCGTCATGGCGCCGACCAGGAAGGCCACCGCGTTGAGCTGGGCGATGGTGAGGTGGCCGGCGGCGTACGCCACGGGGATCGAACCGAGGACCACCGCGCGGGCGACGTCGGCCGCCAGCAGCACCGCCCGGCGCTGCATCCGGTCGACCCTGGCACCGGCCGGGAGCCCGAACAGGGCGAGGGGAAGGTACCCGAGTGCCGCCAGCATCCCCACCTCGAACGGGGTGGCGTGCAGGAGGACGATCGCCGCCAGCGGGATGGCCAGCTCGCTGACCTGGGTCCCGACCTGGCTGACCGTGGTCGCCAGCCACAGCCGCCGGAAGTCCAGGTGCCGCCACAGGCTCGTGCGAGCCTCGCTCATTCCAGGGTTCGCTCCAGCGCCTCCACCACCGCGAGGAAGGCATCGATCTGTTGACGGGAGACGCCGGCCCGCACCCGAGCCTCGACCTCGTCGACCAACGCGATCACCTGCTTCGCCGCCCGTCTCCCCGCCGGGGTGAGCTCGAGCACGAACGACCGGCGGTCCGTCGGGTCCGAGCGGCGAGTGATCAATCGCCGCCGCTCCAGCCGGTCGAGGGCATTCGTCAAGGTGGACCGGCGAAGCCCGAACGCCCGGTGCAGGTCCGCCACCGAGCAGGGTCCTCGCGCGGTCAGCCGGGCCAGGAGGTGGGCCTCGATCTCGGTGATGTCCAGCCGATCTAGGTGTACGGCCAGGTAGCGCCGGACGCGCTGGTTGGCGCGTTCGATCGTCCTCAGGACCTTGGACTCACCATCGCTCATTCCATCCGGGGATAGTACCATATGGGACGACATCCCCGGAGCGAGCGGAGCGCGATCAGGCTGCCCGGAACACCGCCGTTCCGGAGATCGTGGATCCCGACGTGAGGTGGATCTGGTAGGTGTAGGGCATCCCGCCATCGGCAAGGATGTCCGGACCGGTCACGAACCCCTTGATGGAGAGCGACCGGATCTCCGGATGCCCCGGGACCGACGTGGAGTCGAGCTGCACGAACAGGGAGCCCATGCCGGTCACGGTCAGGGGTCCGAGGATCGACGATGTCACCGAGTACGGTGGCTTCTCGTAGGCGAAGTCGTCCAGCTCCAGATCGACCGTCTCGGCCGCCGCCGCCGACCCCGACCCGAAGAACCCAGGCCCGATGGAGAGGGTTCCGTGGGCGGTTCGCTTCGAGGGGTCGATCGACGCCACGACGGTGACCGTTCCCTTCGCGCCGTCGGATGCCATCCACGTGGCGCGGTAGGTGCCGTTGAACGACGCGTCGCTACGCAGAACCTCGTCTGGGATCCGCTCGGCTGCCGGAACCGGCGTCAGCGACGGCGTCTCGCCGGCCGAACTGGTCGTCCCCTTCGAGCAGGCCACCCCCGCCAGAGCCACGCCGATGAACTGGATGACGGTTCGCCGGTCCATCCGTCGCGTCCGGTCCTCGGACGGGCGAGCCCTCATCGATCCTCTGCGCACGACGGGAGTTTCGCACGGCTCCAGGCTGCGCGGCGATCACCCGCCGGGCGCCGACGCCACAGTGCCCCTCAGCCGAACGGACGAACCCGCAGGTCAGGCCCTCGAATGAACCTTCCGCGGGAG
>JBKPBM010000057.1:0-1913 GCA_046744325.1 Actinomycetota bacterium
TGTCTCGTGGGCTCGGAGATGTGTATAAGAGACAGGAGTATCGCTTGCCCTTGCTCATGCCCCCACCTCGATCCCCATGCTGCGCGCGGTCCCCTCGATGATCCGCATGGCGCCCTCTTCGTCGGTGGCGTTGAGGTCGGACATCTTCTGCTGGGCGATGTGACGCACCTGCTCGCGGGTCACCCGGCCCACCTTCTCGCGGTTGGGGACGCCCGAGCCCTTCTCCAGGCCGGCCGCGGACTTGAGCAGCTCGGCCGCCGGAGGCTGCTTGGTGATGAAGGTGAAGCTCCGGTCCTCGTAGATGGTGAGCTCCACCGGGATGACCTGCCCCATCTGGGCCTGGGTGGCTTCGTTGTACTGCCGGCAGAACTCCATGATGTTCACGCCGTGCTGGCCGAGCGCCGTGCCGACGGGCGGGGCGGGGGTGGCCTGACCGGCCTTGATCTGGAGCTTGACGATCGCGCTGACGCGCTTGCGGCGCCTCGGCGCCGCGGTTCCCTGTGCCACGTCTCATGCACCTCCTGCGGTTCCGGCGGCCGCGGATCGCGGCCTCCCGCCCTGGTTGGGTTCGTTCGTCAGCCTACGACTTGGCCACCTGGTCGAAGGCCAGCTCGACCGGGGTCTCCCGGTCGAAGATGTTCACCAGCACCTTGAGCTTCGACTGCTCCACGTTGATCTCGGAGATGGTTCCCTGGAAGTCGGCGAAGGGCCCGGAGATGATCCGGACAACGTCGCCCTCCTCCCACTCCAGGCGATACTCGGGCTTCTTCTGGGTCTCCTGCTTGACCGCCAGGATCTTCTCCACCTCGCGCGATGACAGGGGCGTCGGCTTGCTTCCCGTGCCGCTCGACACGAATCCCGTGACCCCCGGTGTGTTGCGCACCACGTACCACGAGTCGTTGTCGTAGACCATCTTCACCAGCAGGTACCCCGGGAACACCTTGCGCTGGACCACCTGCTTCTTCCCGCCCTTGATCTCCATGACGTCTTCCATGGGGATGACCACGTCGAAGATCTTGTCCTCCATCTGCATCGAGCCGATGCGGCTGTGCAGGTTGGCCTTGACCTTGTTCTCGTAGCCGGCGTAAGTGTGCACGACGTACCAGTCCCCGGGGCCGGACATCGGCGAATACGAGGGCGCTTCCTCTTCTTCCGGCTCCTGCCAGCCTCCTGCCTGCCGCCGGTCGGCGGTGACCTCTGTCTCGACGACCTCAACGGCGTCGGGAGCCTCGGTGTCCTCGACGTCGCTGTCGGGTCGGTTGACCACGCCCTCTGCCGGGGAGGAAGGAAGCTCCTCGGAGACCTCGGAGACCTCGGAGACCTCGGGCTCCGCCGGTTCGAGCTCGGCGGCGTCGGGTGCGGCCTCCTCGATGGCCTCGGCATCCGCCGGTGGACCTTCCTCCACCTCCGGGGGCTCGGGCACCGCCTCCGCCTCGAGGGCCTCGAGAGCCTCCTCAGCCTGAGAGCCCTGGTCGTCGGCGACCCCGGCCTCCTGCTGCGCCAGCTCGGCCGCCTCGTCGCCCTCGTCGGCGGCCCGGCTCAGCTCGGCGAACTCCTCCGTCTCCGGATCGGTCGTGTCGGGGCGCTGGGAACGGTCGCTCTCGTCCATCATGGTCACTGCGAAAGAGGTGCCTCTAGCCCTGGCCGAACACGCGCAGGACACCCTTGGTGAAGACGAAGTCCATGCCGAAGACGAGGCTGGTCAGGAACACCACCGACACCAGGACGACGACGGTGTAGGCGATCATCTCCTGACGGCTGGGCCACGCCACCTTGCGCAGCTCCGCCCGCACTTCCTTCAGGAACTCGCGCGCCGGAACGCGCTTGCGGCGTTCGCGAAGCCCCCCGCCGCCGGGACCGCCGCCCGCGGTGACCGAGCGACGCTGACGCATGGCCTCCATCCGGTCCTGGCC
>JBKPBM010000343.1:0-11119 GCA_046744325.1 Actinomycetota bacterium
GGACTCTGCAGGCTGACGCCACAAACAACGCGGCGACCGATCAACGGCCCGACTGGCAGCCCCTCCTGTCCGGCCGGGAATTGGCGCAGGTCAGCGACTCGGGGTTCACTCCCACGACGATCCACGCCTCTCGAGGGGACATCGTCGAGTTCGACTTCTCCGGAACCACGGTCCACACGGCGAACGACAGCACCGGGATGGGCCTGTTTGGATCCGGGTACTTCCCCAGCGGGGGAACGTACGGGTTCGTGTTCTTCGCGTCCGGGACGTACCCCGTCATCGACGTGAAGACCGGCCATACCGGGTCGGTCCAGGTCGGAGTGAACGCCGATCCCACCACCGGGACCACGACGACGGTGTTCACGATCACCTGGGCGTCTGCCGCCCCCCCATCCGGCTATGTGTTCGACGTCCAGATCAAACGCCCCACGAACCCCGCGTTCGTGGACTGGATGATCGGCGTGACCTCGCTGGCGAGCACGTTCACCGCCGACGCAGGCGTTGGGACCTACGCGTTCCGGGCCCGACTGAGGAACACCGCGGTCGGCAAGTCCTCGACCTACTCGCCGCAGACCCCGATCACCGTCACTGGATGACGCCAGGGTGACGGGCCGCGCTTGACGGCGGACCCCCAACGAAGAGAAACGATGGTCCGATTGACGGCCCGCGCCGCCGGACCTAGTGTGCGTCCCCACATCCGATCGGCCCCAGCACGGAGGGATCGCCATGACTCGCATCCGTTCGATTCTCGCCCTGGCCCTGTTCGCATCCACCGCGGCGTTGTTGATCCAACCGAACCAAGCGCTGGCCACCGTCTACGCCAACGCCGGCGCCCTCGACTTCCAGAGCACCAGGACCGGCCAGTCGCTGCTGTACACCATCAATCCGGTGGGGACGAACACCCAGACGGTGCTGTCGTTCTCCTCGCTCGGACAGGAGGCGTTCGACGTCGCCTGGTCTCCCGATGGCTCGAAGATCGCCTTCGACGCGTGCTGCTCGACCGGGAACTCCCAGATCTACACGGCGAACGCCGATGGAAGCGGGCTGACCCAGTTGACCAGCGCGGGAACCGGGAACAACACCCAGCCGGCGTGGGCGCCGGGCGGCAACCTGCTGGCGTTCGTCTCCGACCGCGACGGGAACGCCGAGATCTACTCGATGCTCTCCGACGGGACCGCGCAGACGAATCTGACGAACGACCCCAGCAAGGACGAGTGGCCGGCCTGGTCTCCGGACGGGACCAAGGTCGCCTTCGACAGCAATCGCTCCGGGAAGTTCCAGATCTACTGGATGAAGTCCTTCGGGAACACCCCGACCAATCTCTCCAACAGCACCAGCAACGACGTCGACCCCGACTGGTCGCCGCACGGCGAGTTCATCATCTTCCAGACCAACCGGACCGGGAACGACGAGATCTTCTCGATGAACTCCGCGGACGGGTCCAACCAGATCGACCTCACCAACGACGCCGGGAGCGACCGGCATCCCGTGTGGTGCCCCGATGCGGCCCGGATCGCCTTCGACAGCAGCCGGTCGGGGAACCGCGACATCTGGGTGATGGACATCGACGGCTCGAACCAGGTCAACGTCACCAACGCGTCCGGCGTGGACCAGCGGCCGTCGTGGCAGCCGTTGCTCGGAGGGCAGCAGGTGGTGATCATCAACTCGACCGGGTTCACGCCCGCATCGGTCGTCTCGCATCGAGGCGACATCGTCGAGTGGGACTTCTTCGAGGGTTCCCACAGCGCGGACGATGCCAGCGGGATGGAGCTGTTCGGCTCGGGCATGACGCCGGAGCCAGGCGCATACGCGTTCATCTTCACCGCGTCCGGCACCTATGCCGTGGTCGACTCCGCGACCGGGTTGTCGGGGACCGTGAAGGTGGGAGTTTCAGCGGTGCCGCAGAGCGGCACGACCACCACGGTGTTCACCATCACCTGGGCATCGACCGCGCCGCCCTCGGGGTTCGTGATCGACGTCCAGGTCAAACGGCCCGGCCACGCCCTCTACGAGGACTGGCAGTCGGGGGTGACCACGCTGTCGGCCACGTTCACGCCTGATGCGGGGGTGGGCCGATACCTGTTCCGTGGGCGGATCCGGAACTCGACGAACGGCAAATCGGCGACCTACTCCGCGCCCACGCCCATCCAGGTCAGCTAGCGCAGAGGGTCCATTCCGAAGCAACGGGCGCGCCCGGGGTGCGCGGAGGGCTCACCCGGGACGCTCGTCGTATTCGTCATGGCGGCGGAACCACAGGCTGGTCTCGTTGCGGCCCATGGGCGCGCGGTCGAGCCACTGGTACATCGGCCAGAGGGCATCCACGCCGCGCGCGTAGGCGGAATAGGTGTGGTAGACGACGCCGTCCTCGAGGGCGAACGCGCTCATCCCGGGCGCCTCCCGCGTGTAGGTGGCCGCATCGGTTCCGGTCATGGTTGCGAACTCGGCGACCGGGCCCTCGTCTCCAGCCTCCAGGACCGGCCTCACGTCCATGGGCCCGAAGTTGTATTCGACGGTTCCCCGCCGCTGCTCCTCCTCCGTGTGGGACACGTCGAAGTCGAAGTTGAAGTCCGTGCCGTGCGACGATGCCCACGGGAACGCCCACCCCATCCGGCGCTTGTACGCGTTGATCTTCTCCAGCGGCGCCCTCGACACGGCCATCAGCGTCACATCGTGGTTGGCCAGGTGGACGACGGAGCCGTTGAAGCCATCCGCGATGGCCGAGCAGGCCGGACAGCCCGCCGTGTACTCGGGCCCGAACATGAAGTGGTAGATCAGGAGCTGGGTGCGTCCGGCGAACAGATCGGCCAGGGAGGCGGGCCCGGCGTCGGTGTCGAAGCGGTAGTCCTTGTCGATGGGCACCCAGGGAAGCTCCTGTCGCTGCCGGGCCAGCTCGTCGCTGCGATGGGTGAGCTCCTTCTCGGCCTCGAGCAGCTTGAGCCTCTCGCCGAGCCATTCCTCACGCGTTCCCGTCCTGTGCTCCGTCATGGCGGCTCCCTCCTCGGTTTCTCGGGGGCGTGCGAACGCCCTCAGGCGATGGATTCGACCAGGCCGCGATAGTCCTCGGTGGGGAGATCCCGGGAGCTGGCCCGGAGGAACTGGACGCTCACGTGGTCGGCCCCCGCGTCCAGGTGCTCCTGGGCCCGTTTGGCCACGGCCCCCGCGTCGCCCCACGCGATCAGGGCGTCGACGAGCCGGTCGCTCCCGCCGTTCGACAGTTCCTCCTCGTTCCACCCGAGTCGCTTGAGGTTGTTCCGGTAGTTGGGAAGGTCGATGTAGCCGGCCATGTACTTGCGGGCGACCGCCCGGGCGGCCTCGGGGTCGGTTTGCAGGACGGCCGCCACCTCCGGGGTGAGGAGGGCCTCGGGCCCCAGGATCTCACGGGCACTGGCTGTGTGCTCGACCGGGACGAAATAGGTGTGGGCACCGGCGGCTCGTTCCGCCGACAGCCGGAGCATCTTCGGGCCGAGGGCCGCCAGGACCCGCGGGGCGGCGGTCGCTGGCTCCGGTCCCCCGTACCTCGCCCCGTCCATCCCGTCGAGGTAGGTGCGCATCGCCTCGAGCGGCGAGGCGTACGCGTGGCCGCGCACCTCGACCGTGACCGAGTGGCTCACCCCGATCCCCAACACGAACCGGCCGGGATACGCGTCGGCGATGTGACGGGCGCCGTTGGCCATGGCGTAGGCGTCGCGCGCGTAGATGCTGGCGATACCCGTGGCCAGGACCAGGGACTGCGTCTGGGCCAGGAGGTAGGTTGCGTGGGACAGGGCTTCCTTCGACCCCAGCCCCTCGGGGATCCACAGCGCTTTGAACCCCATCGCTTCGAGGTCGCGGGCGAACTCGGCCTCGCGCTCGGCAGGCTGGCGGTCGAGCGCGAAGCTCCAGACGCCCACCGGCCCAAGCGCTTCGGTGAGCGCGCGCCGCCCGTGCGCTTCCTGGCCCATGGCGGGCGAGTCTACATCGAGCTCGCCCGCCGGCCGATGTGCGCATCCTCCGGCCGTGATCGGCGCGTGGACCGCCTATCGAACGGCCGAGGACCCCGGGCTGGAGCCACCCCTGGCCGAGCACGCGGTGCGCACTGAGCCGCTGCGACCCGGAGCCTCCGGAGCAGGGATCGACCGGCTCTCGTTCTCCGACGGGACGATCCTGGTGCTGAAGCGGTTGGTGCCGTCGCGGGACTGGACCATGCAGGAGACCCGCGACACTGGCCGGGCGGCCGAGCTCTGGGTCTCCGGCGCGATGTCGCTGCCCCCGCACCGTCGATCCCGCGATCGTCCGCATCGAGCAGGCCGGCGACGAGTGGTGGATCTACATGCGCGATGTGAGCCGGTACCTGCGGCGCCCGGGGCAACGGATCCGACGGGCGGATGCCCACAGGGTCATCGCCGCATGCGCGGACCTGCACGAGGCCTTCTGGATGCGCGACGTTCCCGGGCTCGGCGATCTCCGATCGCTGCTCACCCTGGAGGCGCCGGCCACGGCCGAACGGCGCCTGGCCATGCCCGATGATCCGATCGGGGAGCCCAGGGCATACTCCCAGCGCATCGTCCGAGGCTGGGGCGTGTTCGCCGAGACCGTGCCCTCGGACCTGACTCATGTGGTCTTCTCGGTGCACGCCGACGCGTCGCGGCTGGCGGGCGAGCTCGAGGCGTGCGGAACCACGCTCGTCCACAGCGATCCGCATTTCGACAACGTGGCGGTGTCGGGCGATCGAGTCATCTTCCTGGACTGGTCACTCGCCGCACGGGCTCCGGGGGCGATGGACTTCGCCTGGTTCCTGGACGAGGGCGGCCGGTTCGTGGACGCTGCCCGGGACGAGCTCATCGACGACTTCCGGATCCTCGAGGGGGCGCGGTTCAGCGAGCGGGCCTTGCACCTCGCGTTCCTCGCCCAGTTCGTCCTCAACTGCTGGGGGAACTCCCTGCGCGTGGCCGATGCGGATCCCTCCGATCGTGACCGGCATCGCGAGCACCTCGACTGGTGGGTGAGGGCCACTCGGGACACCCTCGACCACTGGTGGGCACCGTGAGTTGCGTCAGATCAGGCCGAGCTTCTTGCCCACCCGCTCGAACGCATCCAGCGCTTCCTGGAGATCCTGCTCGGTGTGCTCGGAGGTGACGATGGTGCGCACCCGCGACGAACCCTTCGCCACGGTGGGGAACACGATGGCCGGGGTGAACACGCCCTCCTCCCACAGCAGGCGCGCCAGCTCGACCGCCGTGGTCTCCTCGCCCGCGATGACCGGGGTGATCGGCGTCTCCGAGGCGCCGGTGTCGAAGCCCAGGGACTGCAGCCCGCCCTTGAAGAACCGCGTGCGGTCCCACAGGCGCTCCACGCGCCCGGGCTCCTCCTCCAGGATGTTCAGCGCCTCGATGCACGCCGCAGCCACCGCCGGGGGAGCGGAGGTCGAGAACAGGAACGGGCGCCCACGGTTCACCAGCCAGTCGATCAGGACCTGGGGGCCGGCGATGAACCCGCCCAGCACGCCGATGGCCTTCGACAGGGTGCCCACCTGGATGTCAACCCGCCCGTGCAGGCCGAAATGGTCCACCGTCCCGCGACCGTTCTTGCCCAGCACGCCGGAGGCGTGGGCGTCGTCGATCATCATGATCGCCGCGTGCTTTTCGGCCACCTCGACCAGGTCGGGCAGCGGGGCGATGTCCCCATCCATCGAGAACACCCCGTCGGTGATCAGGAGCTGATGCCTCCCGGGCGCTTTGGTCTCGTCGAGCAGCCGGTCCGCCGCCGCGGCGTCCTTGTGGGGGAACACCTTGATCTCGGCCCGAGACAGGCGGGCCCCGTCGATGATCGAGGCGTGGTTGAGCTGGTCGGAGACGATCACGTCCTCCTTCGAAAGGATCGCCGCCACGGTCCCGCTGTTGGCGGTGAACCCCGACTGGAACATGATGGCCGCCTCCGCCCCCTTGAACGCGGCGAACCGCCGTTCCAGCTCCGTGTGCAGGGTCATCGTCCCGGCGATGGTGCGGACCGCACCCGAGCCCGCCCCGAGCTCGGCGGCCGCCTTCGACGCGGCCTCCTTCATCCGAGGGTGCGCGGCCAGTCCCAGATAGTTGTTGGACGCCAGGTTGATGACCTCACGCCCGTCGAATCGCGTGCGCGGCTTCTGCTCATCCTCCAGCACGCGAGGGTGCAGGGCCGTCCCGGCGCGCACCAGCTCGCCCAGTTGCTCCTTGAGGTAGTCCAGGCTCTCCTCAGGCATCGCGTCGAGCTCCTCTCGGGTGGGAGTTCGGTAGGAGGATCACCTTCCCGGAGCGACCCGAGCTCACGATCTCGAAGGCCTCCTCGAACCGCTCCAGCGCAAACCGATGGGTGATGACGGGTGCGACGTCCACCATCCCCGTCGCAAGGAGCGTGGTGGTCTGCTGCCAGGTGCGATAGATCTCGCGCCCGGTCACCCCGAACAGGCGAGCCTCCTTGAAGATCACCTGGTCGGTGAGGTCCAGGGAAACGTGTTCAGAGGGCAGGCCGAGCAGGGACATGCGTCCGCCGCGCGCCAGCATCCGGGTTCCCTGATCGATCACCGAAGGGACCCCCGACATCTCCAGCACGATCTCCGCGCCGTGGCCATCGGTCGCATCCATCACCGCGGCGACCGGATCGGACACCGACGGGTCGACCACGAGGTCTGCGCCCATGAGCTTGGCCCGGGCCTGTCGAAAGTCATTTGGCTCGACCGCGATCACGAGCCTGGCCCCCAGGGCACGCACGATCCCCACGGCGAACAGCCCGATGGGTCCGCATCCCAGGACGGCCACCGCCGACGTGCCCACCTCGGCGCCGCTCCCCCCGGCGAACACGGTGTGCACGGCGTTGCCGAACGGGTCGTGGATCGAGGCGACGTCCGGCTGGATGCGCCGATCGACCTCCCAGCAGTTCCTCTCCGGCCACACGAGGTACTGGGCGAATCCGCCCTCGACGTCCACCCCCAGGATGCGGAGGTTCTCGCAGATGTGCATGCGGCCGGTCCGGCACAGCCGGCAGAACCCACAGTAGAGGTGTCCCTCGGCGGATACGAACGTGCCGGGTTTCAGGTGGTGTACCTCGGGGCCCACCGCTACCACTCTGCCCGCCACCTCGTGCCCGAAGGTCATCGGAAGGGTGGTGATCCGTCCCTCCGCCCATGGATCCCAGCGAAGGATGTGCAGATCGGTCCCGCAGATCGACGCGGCTTCGACGTAGATCAGCACCTCGCCAGGGCCAGGCGATGGGACCGGGATCTCTTGGAGCTCGGCTCCTGGCGCCCTTGCCGTCTTTCGTAGGGCGAGCATCCTCTTGGGCACGACGGGGGACCGCAGGGCTCGAACCGATCTGCTCCGGAGTGAGCCTGCCCCGGAAGGCTCACGGCTCACGCGTTCACCCTCTGACCCACCTCGACTCCCTTCTACGATCTCGTCGACGATCTCGCGCGAACGCGGGCGACAGCGTAGCTCCCCATCTCGCGACCGGTCCAACCCCGCGCACGCCGGGTCGTGGCCGGGACCGATGTTGGGTATGCTCCCCCGTCGCACCCTCTCGACCGTGCTCGCACCGACCGTGGAGGATCACCGTGAGCGAACACGACGCCGCAGGCACCGACGACCAGGCCGCGCGAGACCTGGCCAACCAGTACTGGGAGGCGCTGCTCCAGCAGGAGCCGCTGCTGGCCACGTTCATCGGCGACGAGCGCTACGACGACCAGCTCCCCGATCCGGGGGAGGACGGCCGGGCCAGGTCGCGGGAGCTCCAGGAGCGCACCCTGGCCGGGCTGAAAGAGCTCGACCGGGACGGATTCGACGTCGACCTGCGCACCACCATGGATCTCCTTGAGTTCGGCGCCGGCCGGATCCTTCGCGACCTGGACCTGCGCATGGACCGGCTTCAGGCCGTGACGCACCTGTTTGGACCCGGGAACCTGCTGGCGGACCTGGGATCCCGCCAGCGCGCCGACACGCCGGAGCGATTGGAGCGGTACGTGGTCCGGCTGAGCAGGATCCCCCGGTATCTCGACGCGATCAGCGCGGTCGCAGAGGAAGGGGCTTCGGCCGGGCAGACGCAGCCCCGGCTGGTGGCCGAGCGGACCGTGGCCCAGGTCGAACGCCTGCTGGCCATCGCGCCGGAGGAGTCGCCGGGCATGGAGCCCGTCGCCGACGCCCTGTCCGAGGACAAGGACCGGGTCCAGTCGGCGCTCCGCGACCACGTGTGGCCGGCCTACCAGCGCTATCTCGACACGCTGCGCGCCTACGTGCCGAGGGCCAGGGAGAGCATCGGCATCGCGGCCCTCCCGGGCGGGGAGGCGATCTACGCCGCGCAGGTCCAGGCCTACACCACGCTGGCGCTCAAGGCGCGGGATGTGCACGGCACCGGCGTCGAGGAGCTCTCGAGGATCCAGCAGGAGCGGCGGCGGATCGCTCAGGGCCTCGGGTTCGAGACCGCGGACGAGGCCGTCCAGGCCTATACGGCCTCCGGCGCGAACACGGCGAAGAGCCGGGAGGAGTTCCTGCGGGTCGTGCAGGACCAGGTCAGCCGGAGCTGGGAGGCCGCCCCACGCTTCTTCGGCCGGCTCCCGTCGGCGAACTGCGAGGTCCGCAACATCGAGGAGTTCCGGGAGAAGGACATGCCCGGAGCCTTCTACCAGTCGCCCTCCATGGACGGCTCCCGGCCGGGCGTGTACTTCGTGAACACCGGGGGGTTCGAGGAACGGCGCCTGCACCAGACGGCCACCACCAGCTTCCACGAGGCCAACCCCGGACACCACTTCCAGCTCACCCTGGAGCAGGAGTTCACCGACCGCCTGCCCATCCGCCGGTTCAACCCGCTGACCGGCGACTCGTTCATCGAGGGCTGGGGGCTGTACAGCGAGCGCCTGGCCGATGACATGGGCCTGTTCCTGAACGAGTACGAGCGCATGGGGATGCTCGAGGCCCAGGCCTTCCGGGCGGGCCGGCTGATCGTGGACACCGGCATCCACGCGCTGGGCTGGGATCGGGAGCGAGCGATCCGCCAGATGATGGAGACCGGGGGCAGCCGCCTGGAGTGCGAGATCGAGGTCGACCGCTACATCTCCTGGCCCGGCCAGGCGTGCGCCTACATGATCGGGCAGCTCGAGATCCAGCGGTGGCGGCGGGAGTGCGCGGAGCGCGAGGGCTCCGCGTTCGACCTGCGGGCCTTCCACGATCAGCTGCTGTCACTGGGGTCCCTGCCGCTGGAGGCCCTGGCCCGCGAGGTCCTGGGCACGGGCTGAGCGGCGCTTCGCGGGGTAGGCTCTACCCGCCGATGGAGCATCAGCCGGGGAGCGGGCCCGGGTTCGCCACGCGGGCCATCCACGAGGGCGACTGGGCGGCGGACGTGGCCGAGCAGCCGGTGTCGATGCCGGTGTGGCTCACCTCGGACTACCTGTACGAGGGCTTCGACCACTACGCCGACGTGATCAACGAGCGCCGGCCCGGGTTCGTCTACGGACGGTACGGGAATCCCACCCACGTGGCCCTCAACCGGGTGCTGGCCTCGCTGGAGGGGGCCGATGCGGCGTGGTCGTTCGCCAGCGGGATGGCCGCCCTCCACACCTCGCTGACCGCGATGCTCCGCCACGGGGATCACCTGGTGGCCCAGCGGACCCTGTACGGGGGGACGCACGCCCTGCTCACGGAGGTGTTCCCCCGGTACGGGATCGAGACCACGTTCGTCCCCCCGGAGGCCGCGTCGGTCGCCGCGGCGCTCCGGCCCGAGACCAAGGCCGTGCTGGTCGAGACGCTGGCCAACCCGACGTTCCGGGTCTCCGATGTGCCCGGGATCGCGGCGATGTGCGCCGAACGGGGCGTGGCCTTGGTGGTGGACAACACCGTGGCCACGCCGCTCCTGTTCCGGCCTCTTGAGATGGCCGGCGTGACGCTGGTGGTGCACTCCACCACGAAGTACGTCAACGGCCACTCGGACGGTATCGGGGGAGCGGCGGCGGGCCCCGGCGAGCTGATCGATCGGATCCGCGCGCTGGGCCTCGAGCAGGGAACGACGCTCGGGGCGTTCGAGGCGTGGCTCACCCTTCGCGGGGTGCAGACGCTCCCGCTGCGCGTGGAACGCCAGTGCGCCACCGCCCTGGCCCTGGCCACGGCCCTCGACGGCCACCCCAAGCTGTCCGCGGTGGGCTACGCCGGGCTTCCCTCCCATCCCGACCACGAACGCGCCCGTGCCCTGTTCGGGACGGCGGGCTTCGGAGGGATGCTCGCCCTGGATGTGCGCGGCGGGTACGACGCGGCGGCCAGGACGGGTGATGCGCTCCGGGTTGCGCGGGTGGGCTCGTCGTTCGGTGGGCTGCACACCGAGGTGTGCCACCCGGCCACCACCAGCCACCGTCAGCTCTCCGAGGATGAACGGGCGGAGGCCGGGATCGGGGACGGGCTGGTCCGGGTCTCGGTGGGCGGCGAGGACCCATCGGACCTGACCGAGGACTTCCTCCACGCCCTGGAGAAGGCCTGATGGCCGGGCGAGGGCCCAGGCGCAGGGTGGCGGTCATCTTCGGCGGCCGGTCCGCCGAGCACGAGGTCTCGGTGGTGTCCGCCCACTCGCTCCTGAAGGCGCTCGACCCCGAGCGCTACGACGCCGTGACCATCGGGATCGACAAGCAGGGCCGGTGGCACCGGCTGGACGCCCTCCCCGCAGGCTCGCCGGGTGCCCTCCCGTCGGTGATCGAGGACGCCGGCCGCGCGGTGGAGCTGTCGCGCACGCCGGGGGAGAGCGCCCTGGTGGACGAGGAGGGCGGGCGCGAGGAGATCGACGTGGTCTTCCCGCTCCTGCACGGGCCGTTCGGCGAGGACGGGGCGATCCAGGGGATGCTGGAGTTGGCGGGCCTGCCCTAGGTGGGATCGGGGGTGCTGGCCTCGGCCGTGGGCATCGACAAGGCGGTGCAGAAGGTGCTGTTCGAGGCCGCCGGCCTGCCCGTGGCGCCCCACGTGGCCATCCCCGAGCGCGAATGGGAACGGGACCGGGACGCGGTCATCGCCAGGGTCTCGGCGCTCGGCCTGCCGATGTTCGCCAAGCCGGCCACGCTGGGTTCCTCCGTCGGCATCACCAAGGTCAAGCGGCTGGAGGACCTTCCCGCCGCGGTCGAGGAGGCACTCTCCTACGC
>JBKPBM010000084.1:0-6798 GCA_046744325.1 Actinomycetota bacterium
CCGGGTACCCGATGGTGTCGGCGATCGCCTTGGCCTCCTCGTACGAGGTCGCCGTGCCGTACGCCGGGGCGCGCAGTCCGGCCCGGTCGAGCAGGGCACCGAAGGCGCCCCGGTCCTCGGCCAGGTGGATGGACTCCGGCGGGGTACCGACGATCGGCACCCCGGCGTCCTTGAGCCGCTGGGCCAGCGACAGCGGGGTCTGGCCGCCGAGTTGCACCACCACGCCGACCACGCCCGGCCCGCCGGCCGCCTTGCCGGAGGCGTCCTCGGCGTGCCAGACCTCCAGTACGTCCTCGAAGGTCAGCGGCTCGAAGTAGAGCCGGTCGGCGGTGTCGTAGTCGGTGGAGACGGTCTCCGGGTTGCAGTTGACCATCACCGT
Source organism: Actinomycetota bacterium (assembly GCA_046744325.1). GTDB lineage: Bacteria > Actinomycetota > UBA4738 > UBA4738 > UBA4738 > JBKPBM01. The sequence continues at coordinate 380 of JBKPBM010000084.1, forward strand.
CTCGTACCCGGCGGCGCGCAGCGCCATGACCGCGTGCACGCACGAGTAGTCGAACTCGATGCCCTGCCCGATCCGGTTGGGCCCGGAGCCCAGGATCAGCACCTTGGGCCGGTCCGAGGGCGCGACCTCGGTCTCCTCCTCGTAGGACGAGTAGTGGTACGGCGTGCGGGCGGCGAACTCGGCGGCACAGGTGTCGACCGTCTTGAACACCGGCCGCAGCCCCAGCCGGTGGCGCAAGGTACGCACGCCGTTCTCGCCGGCCAGCTCCGGCCGCAGCGCGGCGAGCTGGCGGTCGGACAGGCCGGCGCGCTTTGCCGTCCGCAGGTCCTCGGGCGTCAGGTCAACGACGCGCCGATCATGGAGCGCCGCCGCCGCGTCCGCCATCACGGCCAGCTGATCGATGAACCAGGGGTCGATGCTCGACGCCTCGGCGACCTCTTCCACCGAGAATCCCTGTGCCACAGCACATTCGGCCCACAGGAGCCGGTGCTCGGTGGGCGCGGCGAGGCTCTCCAGAAGCTGGTGCCGCGGAACCGAGCACACGGGAGCCGATCCCCCCAGCGTGAACTCGGGGCGCTCCAGGGAACGGTACGCCTTCCCCAGGGCTTCGGCGAAGGTTCGACCGATGGCCATGACCTCGCCGACCGACTTCATGCGGGTGGTGAGCCGCGGGTCGGCCGCCGGGAACTTCTCGAACGCCCACCGGGGAACCTTCACCGCGACGTAGTCCAACGTGGGCTCGAACGCCGCCAGCGTCTGGCCGGTGACGTCGTTGCGGATCTCGTCCAGGCCGTAGCCCACGGCGAGCAGCGCGGCGATCTTGGCGATGGGAAAGCCCGTCGCCTTCGACGCCAGCGCGCTGGAGCGCGACACCCGGGGGTTCATCTCGATCAGCACGGTGCGACCGTCGGCCGGGTTCACCGCGAACTGCACGTTCGACCCGCCGGTGTCCACCCCGATCGCCCGGATGCACGCGAGCCCCATGTCGCGCATGGCCTGGTACTCCCGGTCGGACAGGGTCTGGGCCGGGGCCACCGTCACCGAGTCGCCGGTGTGCACGCCCATCGGGTCCACGTTCTCGATCGAGCACACCACCACGGCGTTGTCGCGCCCGTCCCGCATCACCTCCAGCTCGAATTCCTTCCACCCGGCCACGGACTCCTCGACCAGGACCTCGTGGACCGGGCTGGCCGCCAGTCCGTCGCCCGCCACCACCCGGAGCTCCTCGGGCGAGCCGGCCAGCCCGCTCCCCCCGCCGCCCAGGACGAAGGAGGGCCGCACGATCACCGGGTAGCCCAGGCCCTCGGCCGCCCCCACTGCCTCGGTGATGGACCGGGCGAACCCGGAGCTCGGCAGCGGCAGGCCTGCCCGTTCCATCGTCTGGACGAACAGCCGGCGTTCCTCAGCCCGGCGAATGGCCTCCAGGCCCGCCCCGATCAGGCTGACGCCGAGGCCGTCCAGCACCCCCTGCTCGGCCAGGGCCACCGACACGTTCAGGGCGGTCTGCCCTCCCAGGGTCGGCAGGAGAGCGTCGGGGCGCTCCCGTTCGATGATCCGGGCGACGGACTCGGCCGTGAGCGGCTCGACGTAGGTGGCGTCGGCGAACTCGGGATCGGTCATGATCGTGGCCGGGTTCGAGTTGACCAGCACCACCCGGTATCCCTCCCGGCGCAGCGCCTTGCACGCCTGGGTGCCGGAGTAGTCGAACTCGCACGCCTGCCCGATGACGATCGGTCCCGACCCGATGACCAGGATCGATCCGATGTCGTCGCGCCTGGGCATCAGGCCGCCCCTGCACGCATCAGGTCGCGGAACCTCGCGAACAGATGGCCCGAGTCGTGCGGCCCCGGCGCCGCCTCGGGGTGGTACTGCACGGAGAAGGCCGGGACGTCCAGGCACCGCAGTCCTTCCAGGGTCCGGTCGTTCAGGTTCCAGTGCGTCAGGGCGATCCGGCCGAAGGGGGTCTCCAGTCGCGGCGCCCCGGTTCGTCCCCCGTCCCAGCCCGCCGGATCGGCCGCGAACCCGTGGTTGTGCGACGTGATCTCGATCCGGCCGGTCTCCACGTCCCTGACGGGCTGGTTCACCCCCCGATGCCCGTACTTGAGCTTGAACGTCCGGCCCCCCAGCGCCAGGGCCAGGAGCTGGTGGCCGAGGCAGATCCCGAACACCGGCACGCGGGCCTCCAGGAGACGGCGCGCGGCCTCGATCCCGTACCTGGTGGCGGCCGGATCGCCGGGGCCGTTGGAGAGGAACACCCCGTCGAACCCGCCGGCCAGCACCTCCGAGGCATCGGTTGGAGCCGGGAACACCGTTGTCTCGCAGCCATTCTCGGCCAGCTGACGGAGGATGGTTCGCTTCAGGCCAAAGTCGTAGGCGGCCACCCGGAACACCCGGCGGTCGGCGGCCCAGGCCGGCCCGACCACGGAACGGGCCTCGTACGCCCGGGCCGCCGACGCCGCGGCCGCCAGGTCCATGCCCTCCATCCCCGGCGCCCCCCGGACTCTCGCCAGGAGCGAGCCCGGGTCGAGGTCCCGGGTGGAGATCCCGGCCCGCATGGCCCCGCCCTCCCGGATCCTCAGGGTCAGCCGTCGGGTATCGACGTCCTGCATCCCCACCACGCCGTTCGCCGCCAGGTACTCGCCGAGCGTTGCCGTGGCCCGCCACGACGATGCCCTGCCGGAAGCCTGCCGCACCACGAACCCGGACACCCGCACGGCGTCCGACTCGGGGTCCTCGGGATTCACCCCGTAGTTCCCCTGGTGCGGCGCCGTCATGGCAACGACCTGACCCAGGTATGAAGGATCCGTCAGGATCTCCTGATATCCGGCCATGCCGGTGTTGAACACGGCCTCGCCGAAGGACTCCCCCTCCGCCCCGATCGAGCGACCCCGGAACGCCGAGCCGTCCTCCAGGACCAGCAGGGCGGACGCCGCTCGAGGGGAGGTCACCGGGTGGGCTCGCCCTCCCGCACCACGAAGGTCCCGCGGAGCACGGTGTGCAGCACGCGGCCCTTGACCCGCCGGCCGGCGAACGCCGAGTTCCGAGCCTTGCTGAAGAAGGGCCGCTCGCCCACCGTCCACTCGGCGTCCGGGTCGAACACCACCAGGTTGGCGGGGCGCCCCGGGGTGACCGGACCGCCGTGCTCCTCCAGGCCCAGGATGCGCGCTGGAGTGGTGGACATCCGTTCGATGGCCTGGGACAGGGACAGGATGCCCGGCTCGACCAGCTCGGTGAGGACAACCGCCAGGGCGGTCTCCAGTCCGAGGGTCCCCGGCGGTGACTGGTCGAACTCCTGCTCCTTGTCCTCGTCGGCGTGCGGGGCATGATCGGTGGCCACCGCATCGAGATGGCCCGCCGCCAGCCCGGTTCGCAGGGCGTCGCGATCCTCGGCCGTTCGCAGCGGCGGATTGACCTTGAACGCGGTGTCGAAGCTCACCAGGTCCTCGTCGCAGAGGGACAGGTGGTGTGGGGTGACGTCGGCGCTCACCCGCAGGCCCCGCCGACGTCCGGCCGCCACCAGCTCGACCGTCTCCCCGGCCGAGACGTGGGTCACGTGCAGCCGCCCGCCGGTCAGCCGGGCCAGGGCCAGGTCGCGAGCCACCACGATCGACTCCGCCTCCGCCGGCGCGCCGGCCAGCCCAAGCAGGGCCGAGTAGTGGCCCTCGTGCATCTGCCAGCCCTCGGAGAGCCCGGGGTCCTGGGCATGCTGGCTGATCACCACGTCGAAGGCGCGCGCGTATTCCAGGGCCATGCGCATGACCCGCGAGGACTGCACGCTGTTGTGGTCGTCGGTGAACAGCCGAACGCCCGCCTCGGCCATCTCGGCCATGTCGGTGAGGGACTCGCCGGCCAGGCCCCGTGTGATGGCGCCGGCCGGAAACACGTCGCACAGGCCCGCCTTGTCGGCGAGGTTCCGAACCTCGGCCACGACGGCGACGTTGTCGGTGACCGGGTCGGTGTTCGGCATGGCGCACAGCGCCGTGTAGCCGCCGGCAACCGCGGCCCGCGAGCCCGTCTCGACCGTCTCCTTCTGCTCGAACCCCGGTTCGCGGAGATGGGCGTGCAGGTCCACCAGGCCCGGCGCCACCACCAGGCCCTCGCCGTCGACGACCTCCGCGCCCGGCGCCGACAGCTTGGGCCCGACTCCGGCGATCTGCTCGTCCTCCACCAGCACGTCGGTGACCCCGTCCTGACCTGAGGCGGGATCGACCAGCCGGACGCCCCGGAACACGACGCGGCTAGCCACGGGAGGCCCCCGCGCGAGCGTCGGCCCCTTCGGCCTGGCCACTCTCGGCGTCGGCGTCCGTTCCACGCCGCGCATCGCCGCCGAGCAGGAGGAACCGCAGTGACCTCCGCACGGCGATCCCGTTGGTGACCTGATCGGTGATCACGGCCCGAGGCAGGTCGGCCACGTCGGAGGCGATCTCCACCCCGCGGTTCATCGGCCCCGGGTGCATCACGACGGCGTGCTCCGGCAGCGCGGTGACCCGCTCCTTGGACAGGCCGAACAGCCGGGAGTACTCGCGGACGCTGGGGAAGAACTGCTGGCGCTGGCGCTCCCGCTGGACGCGCAGCATGTAGCAGACGTCCAGCTTCGGCAGGACGCCGTCCAGGTCGTGGGAGATCTCCGCCCCCCATCCGGCCGCCTCGGGGGGGATCAGCGTGGGCGGGCCGACCAGGGTGACCTCACCCCCCATCTTCGACACCGCGAAGGTCAGCGACCGGGCCACCCGCGAGTGCCGGACGTCGCCCACGATGGCGATGCGCAGCCCTTCGAAGGACGGCACGTGCTCCCGGATGGTGAACAGGTCCAGCAGTGCCTGGGTGGGATGCTCGTGAGTCCCGTCGCCGGCGTTCAGGACACTGGCGTGCACCCACCGGGACAGCGTCATGGGGGCGCCCGAAGAGGAGTGCCGGATGACGATCGCGTCCGCCCCCATCGCCTGCAGCGTGAGGGCCGTGTCCTTGAGCGACTCGCCCTTCGACACCGACGAGCCGCTGGTGGAGAAGTTGATGACGTCGGCGGACAGACGCTTGGCCGCGAGCTCGAAGGAGATCCGGGTGCGGGTGGAGTTCTCATAGAACAGGTTGACCACCGTCCGCCCCCGCAGGGCCGGGACCTTCTTGATGACGCGGGTCCCCACCTCGCGGAAGCTCTCCGCGGTGTCGAGGATGCGCACGACGTCCTCCCGCGAGAGCTGGTTGATGGACAGCAGGTGCTTGATCATGCGGGTTGCCTCTCTCTCTCGGCCAGGAACACGCCGTCCTCCCCGTCGATCTCGACCACGCGGACCTGCACGTCCTGGTCCTTGCCGGTGGGGACGTTCTTGCCGACGTAGTCGGCCCGGATGGGCAGCTCACGGTGCCCTCGGTCGACCAGGACGGCCAGCTGGATCGCCCGGGGCCGGCCGAAGTCGAGCAGCGCGTCCATGGCCGCCCGGACGGTGCGGCCGGTGAACAGGACGTCGTCGACCAGCACCAGGGTGGTGCCGGTGATGTCGAAGCCGATGCGGGTCTCGTGGACCTCAGGAGCTTCGGCTCGCAGGCCGATGTCGTCCCGGTAGAACGTGATATCCAGCGTTCCGACCGGCACGTCGACGCCCTCGATGGAGCCGATCTCGCGAGAGAGCCTGCGGGCCAGCTCGTCGCCGCGGTTGGCGATCCCAGCCAGGACCAGCCGCCGGGCCCCCTTGTTGCGCTCGAGGATCTCGTGGGCGATGCGGGTGAGGGCCCGGCGAACGTCGTCGGCGCTCATCAGTGCCGTGTGCCCGGACGCCTCGGTCATCGAGGAGCCTGCCGTCGCGGGCGCCAGCACGCCAGGCACAAAGAAACGCCCCGCGATCTCCGCGGAGCGTCGTATGCGTGTGCCACGTGTCTCGACTCCCTTCCCGGCCTCACGGGACCGGACTTAAAGGGGAAGCTCTGCCGGGACGAGGATACCGGATTCGATCAGGCTGTCAACGCGTGCCCCGTCTCGGCTCGGGGGACCCGTGCCCATCCTCAGCAGAGCGGTCCCGCCCGCGCGAACGCCCCAAGAAGAGGAAGAGCGCCACGACGCACGCCGACGCCAGGAGCACCGTGCCCGCCTCCATGTGATACGCGCTGAACACCCGGAAGGCGATCACCTCGAGGCCTGCCCCTCACTCTGGCCGGCGGGCGGGCGCGGCGGGGCTTCTCCCCGAAGCCCCCTCTCGAACTCCCGCTTCGAACGGCCCAGGGAGTGGGCCAACTCAGGGAGTCGCTTGGCCCCGACCAGGACGGCCACGATCGCGAGGATGACGAGCAGGCTCTCCGGACCGATCTCGGCGACCAATGCCAGTCTCCTTCCGGTCGAAGGATGGAGCGTTCCTGCCAAGAGGCAGCCGACGCCCATGTGATCTTCTCACCGACGGATTCCGTTTGCCGGCCCCGCCCTATGG
>JBKPBM010000199.1:0-3195 GCA_046744325.1 Actinomycetota bacterium
CACCACCCGGCCACCTTCGTCGGCAGCGTCAGATGTGTATAAGAGACAGCGTCTGCCTCGGGCACCTGGAGCGTCTGCGCGACGCCGGCACGCGCGGCGTACGGCACCTGCGTCGAGGACCAGATCGTGACCTCGTCGCCGTGCCATTGCGCGACGACCGCGCGCGGCTCGATCGGGACGCCCTGCGAGGCGTCGGAGACGTAACGGCTCTTCACGACGACGTCGGCGGTGGACATGGCAGCGTCCGCGTCGCCCTTCACGATCGTGTGGTGGCCGATCGTGTTGCCGTTGGACTCCATGTTCTCGTCGCGGTCGTAGGAGGCCCAGTCCTCGTGGACGAGGGGCGAATCGGCTTCCATCGAGGCCTCGAAGTCGGTGACGGCGGGGAGAGGCTCGTACTCGATCTCGATCAGGCGCGCGGCCTCGGCGGCGGTCTCCTCGGTGAGCGCGGCCACGCCGGCGACGATCTCGCCCTCGAAGCGGACGACGTCCCTCGCGAACAGGTATCGGTCCTGCACGAGCCCGCCGAAGCGGACGTCGGGGAGATCGGCTTGGGTGACGACGGCGACCACGCCCGGGAGCGCCTTCGCCTTCGACGTGTCGATCTTCAGGATCTTGGCGTGTGAATGGTCGGCGTACCGGAACGTCGCGTGCGCCATACCGGTGAAAGAGAGGTCGGCCGTGTAGCGGCCGGTACCGGTGACCTTCTCCTTCCCGTCGGATCGGATGTAGGGACGAGCTTCGGCCTCGGTTGTCGCCACGCGGAGCCCCTCTTGGTCGGGTGGGCGCATGTATCCTACGCGGCCCGTCGGGAGCCTTCTCGGGGGTCCTCAGCTGATGAACGCCGCGAGCGAGGGCGGGACGCGCACGAGGTGCGTCCTCGTCGCGGACCGCCGGTCTTTCCAACGGGCGTTCGCCGGGGGTGACGGGTTCGGGTTGGGGCATGTTCCTACTCGGCCGCCGATGCCATCGTCATCAGAATTTCCTTCGACGACCGAGACGGCCGCGCGAGGCGCGTCGAGAGAGCCTCGATCGGCGCGAGCCCGCGTCGCTCCCATCGGGCCGCGGGTCGAGGCCGATGGCTCTGGCTCGGCCGGTAGGAATGACGACTCCGCGGGATGGACTGACCTCCTGCCAATCCATCGCCCGATTGGGCGGCCCAGCGACAAGATGACGAGAGCAAGTGGGAGATCCATTCGGGGCACCATTGACAAGCGCGCGGCCGCGTCCAACTGGCGGTGCGCTTCCCGGATCCCGAACCCGCGCAAACGCGGGTGCGGTCGTCAGCGGACAACGTCGTGCTGCATCGCCCAAAGGGCGGCCGCGCCGCGTGTCGATACGCCGATCTTTGTGTACACGTGCTGGATGTGGTGGTCGGTGGTCTTCGGTGAGATGTACAGGCGCTCGGCGATCTCCTTGGTGGTGAGCCCCCTCGCCGCGAGACGCAGGACCTCGACCTCGCGTCCGGAGAGCCCTCCCGGGTACCGCGCGCGACGAGAGCTCGCCGGTGTCTGCCCGTCGTGACCGGCCGCCGCGAGCACAGCCTCGGCCGTCCTGCCATCAAGCACGCCATCCGACACGAGCCGGCGGAGCTCCGTGGCCGCGTACTGGTCGGAGAAGGCTGGACGATCCGCACGGTCGGTGGTCAGCCCTACGTAGATGTCCGCGGCGGCCAGGACGCGGGCACCGCGACCCACATCGTCGGCTCGCAGGCCCTTGTGGTAACCGGTCCCATCGACCTTCTCGTGGTGCGCGGCCGCCACCGGGGTCAGCTCCGCGAGCGCCGGTGAGCGGCGGAGCATCTGCTCGGTGAGCAGAGGGTGATGCTCGACGCGGTCGAATTCGGCTCGCGTGAGGGGGCCGGGCTTGTCGAGGATCGAGTTCGGGATGGAGGTCGTCCCGAACTCGTGGAGCAGCGCGGCCCGCCGCAGCATGGTGGTCTCGCCGTCGTCGGCTCCGAGCCTCCCCGCTGCATCGGCCGCCAGCTGTGCGCACCTGCGACTGTGCCCGGCCATGTACGGGGACTTCAGGTCGATGAAGTCCGCCGCAACCGCAAGGGCGTCGTCGAGCTCGGCTCCGCTCAGTGTGCGGTGCGGTTCAGGCTCGAGGTCGAGCACGGCATCCCACGGGTCCATCTTGGTGAGCCGCTCGAACCACGTCTCGCCGTGCGCGGTGAAGAGATCGGCCAGCGCCGGGTCGTAGGTGCTGTCGCGGCGTTCGCGGGCGGCGTCGAGCGCCCTTCCCGGTGAGAACAGGCGGCCGATCGCCTCCATGTCGTGGCTGAGGTGCACGACGCGCATGGCGAGCGGAATCTCCTCGCCCTTGGCCCCCGCGGGGTAGCCGTGCCCGTTCCACCGCTCGTAGGTGAAACGGATGGCGTCCCGAACGTCGGCCCCGAACCCGAGCCGCTGCACCAGCAGGTCGGCCGCTTCGCACCCGGTCGCGAAGTTGTGGACCGCCCACGCGTGGGCGCCCTCCTGGATCGACCGAGCGATCTGCTCGTGCTGCTCGGGGTCACGACCGGCGGTCGCGAACGCCACCATCGCGCCCAGGACCTTGGCCGGATCCGCGGTGTCGAGCACCAGCGTCTGCGCGAGGAGGGCAACGTCGTCGCCGAAGACGGAGGCGATCTCGTGGGCGTGGCCCGTGCACCCCACGTAGCGGAGCAGCGCGACCCAGTAGGCGGTGTCGCGGACCGGCCGGTCGAAGCCCGCCTCCTCGCAGAGGGCCATGGCCAGGAGGCACGACCGGAACTGCGACTCGAGCGGTTGCCCGAACGCGTTGTCCTGGGCGAGCGTGAACGTCGCGGCGAGCTCACCGAGGCGGAGCGATGCGGCGGAAATAGGGAATCCTCCCGATGCGGCGGTGGCGGGGCAAGCACGAGGCTATACCCGCCACCGAGCAGAAAGGAAGGGGAACGGCAGCACGTGCGGAGAAGGCCCAAGGCCCAGCAGGGCCAAGAAGAAGGAGGAGAACGATGATCCTGGCAACGACCACCGTCGAGGATTTCGACCGCTTCGAGAAGATCTTCTCGACCAAGGGCGCCGAGAAGCGCAGGCAGCACGGATCCAAGGGCGCGACCGTCTACCGCGATCCCAACGAGGTGGACCGGGTCTGGGTGCTCTTCGACTGGAACGAGGATGGCTGGAAGAGCTTCGTCTCCGACCCCGACGTCCCCCCGAGCATGCAGGAGGC
>JBKPBM010000356.1:0-4823 GCA_046744325.1 Actinomycetota bacterium
CCCTCGGACGGGTCCGGCCCGTGATGTCGTGGCCCTCGCTGGGCTCATCGCCAGGACCTCTACCCGAGCGTCAGGCGGAGCAAGCATCGAGCCTGGGCGGAGGTGCCGTTTGAGGTCTCGGAGCACGCGGTAGGACTGCCGGCGTGATCGTCGTCGAGCGCGTGGACGTGGCCGCCTTCACGGTCCCCACCGACCGGCCCGAATCGGACGGGACGCTCGAATGGGACGCCACCACGATCGTGGTGGTGGAGGCGCACGGGGACGGGAAGACCGGGCTCGGCTACACCTATGCGCACGAGGGAGCCGCGGCGGTGGTTCGAGACCCCCTGGTCGGGGCGGTGGTCGGCGGGGATGCGATGGCGGTCGGGACGGCCTGGTCGGCCATGGTCGCTGCGATCCGCAACCTCGGCCGTCCGGGCATCGCCGGTACGGCGGTCTCCGCCGTGGACATCGCACTCTGGGACCTGAAGGCACGGATCCTCGACGTCCCGCTGGGCGATCTGGTCGAGCGTTTCCATGCCGACGTGCCCGTGTACGGCAGCGGCGGCTTCACCTCCTACGCGGACGACGAGCTGGCCGAGCAGTTGGGTGGATGGGCCGCCGCCGGGATCCCGCGGGTGAAGATGAAGGTGGGTCGAGAGCCCCATCGTGACCCGCAACGGATGGCCATCGCCCGCGGGGCGATCGGCCCGGGCGTCGAACTCCTCGTCGACGCCAACGGGGCGTTCTCCAGGAAGGAAGGCCTGGCCCTCGCCGAGGTGGCGGCGGGCGAGTACGACGTGCGGTGGCTGGAGGAGCCGGTCAGCTCGGACGACCTGGAGGGGCTTCGGCTGATCCGCGACCGGAGCCCCGGCGGGCTGGACATCGCCGCCGGCGAGTACGGATACGACCTGCCCTACTTCCGGCGGATGCTGGAGGCCGGGGCCGTGGATTGCCTCCAGGCCGACGTGACCCGGTGCGGGGGAATCACCGGCTTCCTGCAGGTGGCTGCGCTGTGCGAGGCGAGGTCGATCGATCTGTCGGCGCACTGCGCGCCCGCGGCCAGCGTCGCGGCGTGCCTGGGCGCCCGCCGCCTCCGTCACCTGGAGCTCTTTCACGACCACGTGCGGATCGAGCATCTGCTCTTCGAGGGGGTGCCCGACGTGGCGAGCGGGGCTCTGAGACCGGACCCGACGCGCCCGGGCCTGGGGCTGGAGCTGAAGCGGGCGGACGCGGAGCGCTTCGCGGCCTGAGCGGTCGTTCGCAGCCTGCCGAGGGTGCTTCGGTGGCATGTGTTTAGGGTGTACCGGATATACACCCTAAACGTTACGCGATGGCAGATCACTCTTCCCTCCTCAAGGTCCCTCCGCCGGACATGGATGAGGAGCTCTCATCCCCTCGACGCGTTGAGGCAGGGTTTATGCATGGCCCGCCCGGAGCAAGTACACGGGCGAGAACCAGTTGTAGCGGGAGTGCCTGCGCCTCGGTGGACGTCACGGACCGCGCTCGAAGCAGAAGAACCCGCGCCCAGGTCAGGGAGGAACGCATCGTGGCCAAGATCGCATCCGAGCTGCTGGTCGAACGGCTCATCGACTGGGGTGTCGACACCGTGTTCGGGCTCCCGGGCGATGGCATCAACGGCATCATGGAGGGCTTTCGTCGTCATCGGGACCGCATCCGGTTCGTCCTGGTCCATCACGAGGAGGCCGCCGCGTTCATGGCCACCGGTTACGCGAAGGCGACGGGGAGGCTCGGGGTCTGCCTGGCCACGTCGGGCCCGGGCGGCCTGCACCTGGTCAACGGGCTGTACGACGCGAAGCTCGACCATGCTCCGGTCCTGGCCATCACCGGGATGCAGTCGACGACGCAGCTGGGAACGGGATATCAGCAGGAGGTCCACCTCGAGAAGCTGTTCATGGACCTGTGCGTCTACAACGAACTGGTCATGGTGCCGGTGTCCATCCCTTCGATGGTGGACATCGCGGTGCGCACGGCGCTGTGGCGCAAGGGCGTGGCTCACCTCACCATTCCGGTCGACATGCAGGAGGCTCCGGCGGACCTCAAGCCGTACGAGGGTGGGCTTGGCAACGCGCGGGTTCCGGAGACGGCTCCGGTGTACTCGCTTCCCACCGTGATCCCTGGCGACGATGACCTTCGCCGGGCCGCGGCCATCCTCAACGAAGCACATCGGGTGGTCACGCTGGCAGGCGTCGGCGCCGTGGGGGCCCGAGAGGAGCTACTCCGGGCTGCCGAGCTGCTGGCCTCCCCGATCATCAAGACCCTCTCCGGAAAGGCGGCGGTCCCCGATCGCCACCCGTTGACCACCGGGGGGCTGGGCCTCCTGGGGACCCGGCCTTCCGAGGAGGCCGCCAAGGACTGCAACGCGATCCTCCTGGTGGGAACGAACTTCCCGTATACGAGCTTCCTGCCCGAGAAGGCCAAAGCCGTGCAGATCGAGCTGGACCCCGCCCGGATGGGCAACCGGATGCCCGTCGATGTCCCCCTGGTCGGCGACGCCAAGGCCACACTGGGCGCGCTCATCCCCCTGCTCGAACCCAAGGAGGACCGTTCATACCTGGAGAAGGCCCAGAGCGACAAGCGCACGTGGGACGAGGAGATGGCCGCGCTGGAGGATCCGGACCGCGACCCGATCCAGCCCCAATACCTGATGCGATGCATCGATCGCCACGCCAGCGACGACGCCATCCTCACCAGCGACTCGGGGACCATCGCCACATGGGCGGCGAGACACTTCGACATCCGGGGCGGCCGCCAGTTCTACCTGTCCGGGAACCTGGCCACGATGGCGCCCGGCCTGCCCTACGCCATCGCCATGCAGGTGGCCTACCCGGACCGCCAGTGCATCGCCTTCGTCGGCGACGGCGGATTCGCCATGCTCATGGCCGAGTTCCACTCGGCATGCTGGATGGGCCTGCCCGTCAAGGTCGTGGTGTGCAACAACGGCCTGCTCGGCCAGATCCTGTGGGAACAGATGGCGCTGGGGTATCCGGAGTACGGGGTGCGGTACCAGACCGCCATGGACTTCGCGCCGTGGGCGCAGTCGTGCGGCGGCCTGGGGATCCGAGTGGAGAAGAGCGGTGACGTCGAACCCGCGGTGCGCGACGCGCTCGCCCACGATGGGCCGGCCCTGGTCGACGTGGCGGTGAATCCCGACGAGCCCCCCATGCCCGGGAAGGTCCACTACGACCAGGCCGTGAAGTTCGCCCGGTCCTTCCTGAAGGGCACCCCCCGGCGAGCCACCATCGCCTCCACGCTGTTCCAGGACCAGATCGAGCGGCTGAAGGCGTAGAGTCCGCGCCGGATGGCCACCACCCTTCGCGACCACGCCACCGATCGGGTCAGGGACCTCGCCAGGGACCTGCGCGGCGCGGTGGAGGGAGAGATCCGGTTCGACAACGGGTACCGGGCCATCTATTCGACCGATGCTTCGAACTACCGTCAGCTCCCCATCGGGGTGGTGCTTCCGCGGACCGTCGACGACGTGGTGGCCGCCATTGCGTTGTGCCGGTCCCGCGGCGTGCCGGTCCTGTCGCGTGGCGGCGGCACCAGCCTGGCCGGCCAATGCTGCAACGTGGCCGTGGTCATCGATCACTCGAAGTACCTCCGCCGAGTCCTGGAGATCGATCGGGAGGGTCGGACGGCGCGAGTGCAGGCCGGGGCCGTCCTGGACGACGTGCGCGGTGCGGCGCTGCAGGGTGATCCCCCGCTGACGTTCGGCCCCGATCCCTCCACCCACGACCACTGCACGATCGGCGGGATGATCGGGAACAACGCGTGCGGCAACCACGCCATCATGGCCGAGTTCTACGGCCCGGGCCCCCGCATGGAGCACAACGTGCGGGAGATGGAGGTGCTCACCTACGATGGGGTACGCCTCCGGGTGGGCCCCACCCCGGAGGGCGAGCTCGACCGGATCATCGCCAACGGTGGCCGTCGCGGCGAGATCTACTCCCGCCTGAAGAAGCTCCGCGACCGGTACTGCGATGTCATCCGCGCACGCTTCCCCGACATCCCGCGGAAGGTGTCGGGCTACAACCTGGACGCGCTGCTGCCGGAGAACGGCTTCGACCTGGCCCGCGCGCTGGTGGGCACGGAGAGCACCTGCGTGGCGATCCTGGAGGCCACGTTGCAGCTGATCCCGACGTTCGCCTCCAGGTCGCTGCTGCTGCTCGGTTTCGACGACATCCTCACCGCCACCGTCCCCATCCCGACCTACCGGGAGCACCGGCCCATCGCCCTGGAGGGCTGGGACCAGGAGCTCATCGAGGACAACAACCTGCTGGGGATCCACGGCCTGGAGATCGAACAGCTCCCCCGCGGTCGGGGCTGGATCATGGCCGAGTTCGGCGGGGAGAGCGCCGAGGAGGCCGACGGCAAGGCCCACGAGTTGCTGGAGGCGGTGCGGAAGGCCGAGGGCTTCGTCGAGGGCAAGGTGGTGGACGACCCGAAGGTCGAGGAGGCCATCTGGAAGGTCCGCGAGTCCGGCCTCGGGGCCACCGCGTTCGTCCCGGGCAAGCCGGACGGCCTGCCGGGGTGGGAGGACTCGGCCGTGGCCCCGGAGAACGTCTCGGCCTATCTCCGTGGCCTGCGCGGGCTGTTCGCCAGGCACGGGTACACGGGCGCGTTGTACGGACACTTTGGCCAGGGCTGCGTGCACTGCAGCATCACCTTCGACCTGGTCACGGAGGAGGGGATCCGGGACTACCGCCGGTTCATCGACGAGGCTGCCGACCTCGTGCTGTCCCACGGCGGCTCGCTCTCCGGGGAGCATGGTGACGGCCAGGCCCGCGGTGAGCTGTTGGAGAAGATGTACGGCCCGGAGC
>JBKPBM010000282.1:0-6468 GCA_046744325.1 Actinomycetota bacterium
CCTCCTTTCCGCTCGACTGGCAGGTCAAGCGAGAGGATGCGTCGCCTTCTCCTACAGGCGTGGGAGGTCGACCGATGTCGCTACAACTCGGGGATAGGACAGTCTAGTCGGTTCTCCAGCCGCTCCTCCAGCCCGGTCGACGTACCAGCAGCCAATGACGCTATATCGGGCCGAGGTCAGTCCTCGTCGGAGAAGGACTCTTTCAGCAACAGGCTCTGCTGCTGGAAGGCCCGGCGGGGATCGTCGCGTTCGTTCATCAGCGCGAGCTCCTGGGTCAGCAGCCGGGCCAGGTGCCGGGTGAACGTCTCGCGCTTGGCGGCCTCGTGCCGGTACAGCGGGTGGTCGCGGTTGATGTAGATGATGGTGCCCTCGGTGAAGGACTCCGGGCCGTCCTCGCCGAACTGGTCGATGCAGCAGGTGAGGCCGGTCTCGCCCATGCGCACCTTCTGGACCACCGCGTTCGGCGTCAGGCGCCGCGCCCGGGGGCGAGACGCTCGGGCGACCTCGATGACCGGAGCGTCCGCGTCGGCGGGCTCGACGTTCACGACCGGCTCCAGGCTCTGCTCGCCATCCTCGCCGGCTTCCCCGTCGGTCTGCGGCGCCGGCTCCTCGCTTTGGGTCGGACGAGCGGCCTCCGCCACCAGCGCGGCCTCGCCTCCGCCCTCGACCTCCTGGCCGATGGGGATCCCGCCGAGCGGGGAGAGGTCCGGGTGGCGCCGGAGCGCTGTTTCGATGCGGTCCAGCGCCTCCTGCACCGCCCGGCGGGCCACGCGGTTCTCCCGGTGCAGGGCGATCTGGCGAAGGGCGGCCTCCACCTCGGCCATGACCCTTCGCATCGCTTCCGCGAAGGACTCGTACTCCGGTGAGTCCACCACGAAGTTGCCCCGGTCGGCGGTGAGCGGGAGGAAGTCCGCGTTCACCTCCCCCTTCACCCGGGTGACCAGCTTCCCCCACGCCTGCATGCCGAACAGCTCGCGGCGCACGGTCACCCCGCGGACCTTGACCTCCAGCCCCAGCGAGTCGGTCGCCGCGCGCGATGCGGGCAGGATCACCGCCTCGCCGTGGACCACGCCATGGGGGGTGCCCTCCAGGAAGGGGATGCGCCGGCCAGCGAGACTTCGGGGGACCAGCTTCAGCCCGTTGACGTACACGGCGAAATCGGGAGCCTTGAGCGGAACGCTCTGCACCAGGTACTCGCGAATGGCGTTGGGATCCAGCCGCTTGGTGAGCCTGGTCAACCGCACGGTGGTCCCGTCCCTGCGGCGGCCGGGCTGGGGATCGATCTCCATCGGGAGGTGCCAATCACCCTCGCCCCGCTCCCATTCCTCCCGGTCGAACACGACCCTCGCCGAGAACTCCCCTTGGCGGGTGAACACCTCGAAGCGGCGGCACGCGGCCAGCGTGGCGAACTTCCCGATCCCGAACTGGCCGATCCGGTGGCGCTTCAGCCTCGGGGAGATCGGGTGCTCCCGCTTGTCGGGCACCCCGACCTGGAAGTAGCGGAGCAAGCCGTCGCGGTCCATGCCCAGCCCGTCGTCCTGGACCACGATCTCGTCGTCCGCGACCTGCACCGAGACCTCCACGGCATCGGCGTCATAGGCGTTGTTGACCAGTTCGCGAACCAGCTCGAGCGACCGGGAGTAGAGCTTCTCGCCGATCACGATGAGGTGGCTGCGGTCGACCGTGACCGGCAGGGTCTCCATGGCCATCGGGCTGATGATAGAGAACCGTTCGGGGCCCGGGAACGATCCCGAGAACGCGCCTGCCCGGGCTAGGGAATGCCTTCCCCGTCGGCCCCCTGGACCTCGGCGAGTCGGCGCTCGAGGAACGCCCGGTCGACCGGGTTCGTGGCCAGGCCTACGGCCTGCTGGTACGCATCCGCGGACTCGGCGAACCGCCGCAGCCGGCGAAGCAGATCGCCCCGCGCCGAGTGGAGCAGGTGGTAGGCGGCGAGCTCACCGGTCGCCTCGAGCTGCTCCACCATGGCCAGCCCGCCCTCGAGGTCCCCGGCCATGGCCACCGCGACGGCCGCGTTCAGGCGGACCACCGGTGTGGGGATGAACCGCTCCAGCGCGCCGTAGAGGGCGGCGATCCTCGCCCAATCGGTGTCCTTCGGCGTGGCCGCCTCGGCGTGGACGGCGGCGATGGCGGCCTGGAGGCGATAGGGGCCCGGCCCGAGCTGCAGCGCTCGCCGTGCCAGGGCCAGGCCCTCGTCGATCTCCCGCCGGTCCCACAGGGACCGATCCTGGTCCTCCAGGAGGACCAGGTCGCCGTTCGAACCGACCCTCGCGTCCCGGCGCGAGTCCTGCAGGAGCATGAGCGCGAGCAACCCCCGGACCTCAGGCTCGTCGGGCATCAGCGCGGCCAGGACTTTCCCGAGCCTCATCGCCTCCGCGCACAGCTCGCGTCGGATCAGGGAGGAGCCGGCGGTGGCCGAATACCCTTCGTTGAACACCAGATAGAGGACGGCGAGGACCCAGCGGAGCCGCTCGGGCAGGACCTCGTCGGGCGGGACGCGAAAGGGGATCCCCGCCTCCCGGATCTTTCGCTTGGCCCGCACCAGCCGCTGGGCCATGGTGGGGACCGGGACCAGGAAGGCGCGAGCGATCTCCTCGGTGGTCAGGCCGCCGAGGGTCCGTAGCGTGAGGGCCACCTGCGCTTCGGGGGCCAGGGCAGGATGGCAGCAGGTGAAGATCAGGCGGAGGCGGTCATCGACGATCGAGCTCGGGCCGGGGGCTCCGCCGCCGCCCGTTTCAGCGTCTCCCTGGGCATCGAGGCCGGCCAATCGCTCCACCTCCTTGCGCTTCTCGCCCAGGCGGCGCTCCCGGCGCAGCCGGTCGATGGCCCGGTTCCGCGCCGTGGTGGTGATCCAGGCGCCCGGGTTGTCGGGGATGCCGAGCTCGGGCCAGCGCTCGAGCGCCACGGCGAACGCCTCCTGGACCGCCTCCTCGGCCAGGTCGAAGTCGGCCAGCACGCGGATGAGGGTGGCCACGGCCCGCCCGGACTCCCGCCGGAACAGGCCGTCCACGATCTGTCGGGTGCGCGCTTCGGAGGCCGCGCCCACGCCGGGGCCGGCTGCCGGTCGTGCCCGTCCTCGCCGCCGGCGGTCGCCCGCCGGACGGTCGGGCTCCGGATCGGCCTTGCCCATGGGATCGCTCGCCATCTCCCGATCCTGTCCGTGCCGACGGGGTCGCGAACGCCCCTGGGCGCCGAGGATACGTCAGCGGGCTCAGGAGGGCTGGTCCGCGCCGGGATGCTCGAGGCACGGGCGCACCTCGATGGTGCCCGTCTTGGCTCCCGGGATCTTGGCCGCCATCTCGATGGCCTCGTCCATGTCCTTGCATTCAAGGAGGAAGAACCCCCCGAGCTGCTCCTTGGTCTCGGCGAACGGCCCGTCGCTCACCAGGGTCTCGCCGTCGCGAACCCGGACGGTGGTGGCGGTCGCCGTCGAGTTCAGCTCCTCGCCGCCTCGCATCAGGCCGCGGCCGACCGCCTCGTTGGCGAAGTCGTCGTACGCCTTGTAGACGGAGGCCTTCTCCTCCTCGGGCGCGGTGTCCCACCCTGTCTCATCGGCGTAGATCAGCAGCGCATACTTCATGACCCCTCCCTCGCTCCTCCTCCGACCGTCGGGGATCGCGGGCCGGATGACGATGTTTCTCTCTCGCTCTCGTCGGCCGAGTCACTCCGGCGGCGGCGGAAAGTCCACGCACTCGCGGACCTCGATCTTCCCTCCGACCTTGGTGCTGGGGATCTTGGCCGCCCACGCGATGGCCTGCTCCTTCGAGTCGCAGGTCAGCAGGTAGAACCCGCCCAGCTGCTCCTTGGTCTCGGCAAAGGGCCCGTCGGTGGTGACGGTCCGGCCCTCGTGGACCTCGACGGTGGTCGCCGCGGACGTCGGGTGCAGGGCCTCGCTGGCCGCCATCAGGGGACGAACCTCGTCGGTATAGGCGTAGTAGTCGGACATGATCTGCTTCTGCTCCTGCGGGCTGAGGGCCTGCCACCGCGTCTCGTCGTCGTAGATCAGCAATGCGTACCTGGGCATCGCGGCCTGCTCCTGGCTCGTGGCGGCGCCTGTGGCCGCCTTCACCCCTACCGACGATCGGGCCGGCGCGGATTCGACACGCCCGGGTGCAGGACGTCGCGAGTCTCCGCGCCCATGCTGGCGCTCGTAGACTGCCCGGCCGTGGATGACGCGCACGTCCGCATCGTGCTCTGGTCGCGGCTGGACGAACCG
This sequence comes from Actinomycetota bacterium, assembly GCA_046744325.1. Taxonomy (GTDB): domain Bacteria; phylum Actinomycetota; class UBA4738; order UBA4738; family UBA4738; genus JBKPBM01. The sequence continues at coordinate 4,235 of JBKPBM010000282.1, forward strand.
GGGCTCGAACGGTGCGCGTTGGGCGTCGGGAGTCGGGGCTTCACCCTGGAGGGGACCGTGGTCACCTCGTTCGACGGCGCGCCGGCCGAGGGGAGATACCTCGTCTGCACCGACCCGGCGTGGCTGACCACCGCCGTGTCGGTGACGCTGATCCTGGGCGATGAGACGAAGGAGGTCGCCCTTGGCGCGACGGATGGCAGGTGGAGCGTCGACGGCGAGGCTCGTCCGGACCTCGGCGGCTGCCTGGACGTCGACCTCGGGATCAGCCCATCCACCAACACGCTGCCCATCCGCAGGCTGTCCCTGCCGGCCGGCGCGTCGGCCGAACTGGATGCGGCGTGGGTGAGGTTCCCGGAGCTCACCGTGGAACGGCTCGCCCAGCGCTACACGCGCCTCGACGACGAGCGATGGCTGTACGAATCGATCGCCAGTGGCTTCCGGGCCGAGCTCCAGGTCGACCCCGAGGGGCTGGTCATCGACTACGAACGGATCTGGCGCCAGGTGGCGGCGTGGTCACCCGGCGAGGGGTCCTGACGCGCCCGCGCGGTACCCTGTTCGCCCGATGGACTTCGACCTCACCCCAGAGCAGCTCGAGTTCCGCAGGGCCGTCCGGGAGTTCGCCGACGAGGTCATCGCCCCCCGGGCCGAGGAGATGGACCGGGCGGAGGAGTTCCCCCTCGACATCGTCAAGCAGATGGGCGAGCTGGGGCTGTTCGGTCTGCCGTTTCCCGAGGAGTACGGCGGGCAGGGCTCGGACTTCCTGACGTTCTGCCTGGCCGTGGAGGAGATCGCCCGGGTGGACTCGTCCATGGCCATCACGCTGGAGGCCGCGGTCGGACTCGGGGCCAACCCGATCTACGCCGACGGGACCGAGGAGCAGAAGCAGCGGTGGCTGGTCCCCATGGCCCGCGGCGAGATCCTGGGGGCCTTCGGGCTGACCGAGCCGGGCGGAGGGTCCGACGCCGGATCCACCAAGACCACCGCCCGTCTGGACGACGGCTCGTGGGTCATCAACGGCTCCAAGGCGTTCATCACGAATTCGGGAACGGCCATCACCAAGCTCGTGACCGTGGCTGCGGTGACGGGCGAGGTCGAGGGAGGGCACAAGGAGATCTCGGCGATCATCGTGCCCACCGACACCCCGGGCTTCGAGGTGGGGAAGTCCTACCGCAAGGTCGGGTGGCACGCTTCCGACACGCACGAGCTCTCGTTCAACGACTGCCGGGTCCCGGAGGAGAACCTCCTGGGTGAGCGGGGGAAGGGGTATGCCCAGTTCCTGCGCACGCTCGACGACGGGCGGATCGCGGTGGCCGCGCTGGGGACCGGTCTGGCCCAGGGGTGCCTTGAGGCGTCCGTCCGCTACGCCAACGAGCGCCGGGCGTTCGGCCGCCCCATCGGGGCGTTCCAGGCGCTGCAGTTCAAGATCGCCGACATGCGGGTGGCGGTGGACACCGCCAGGCTGGCCACCTACCGGGCGGCCTGGCTTCGCGACCAGGGCCGCCCCTACAAGGCCGAGGCGGCGGTGGCCAAGCTCCACGCCAGCGAGATGGCCGTGGCCTGCGCCCGTGAGGCGGTGCAGATCCACGGTGCCTACGGGTACATGGAGGAGCTCCCGGTGGCCCGCTACTTCCGCGACTCGAAGGTCCTGGAGATCGGCGAGGGGACCAGCGAGATCATGCGCTGGATTATCGCCCGCGATCTCGGGCTACCGGAGTCCGGGTAGAACGAAGGACCGAAGCCCGCATGCGCCGCTGCCCCGGTCGGCCTCCATCCATCTCAAGCGAAATTGCCGGAATGCCGAAATCCATCGGGTGATTGAACCCGCCCGCCCAGTGCGGCACGCTTGTGCCGTCTTGACAATTCCAGGCCTGATCCGGTAGGGATAGGGCTCCTGTGAAGAGCGCCCTTCGTTCCCTCGTGGCCCGCACGGTGGCGGCAGGACTGGCGAGCCTGCTCGTGCTGGCTGCCTTCAGCATGCCCGTGCACGCAGACACCAAGGCCGACCTGGCTGCGGCGAAGAAGAAACTGACCACCCTCAACGACAAGATCTCGGCCGAGCAGGACACCGTCGCCAGCCTGGAGGCCGACGCCAGCGTCGTCGCCGGGAGATACGATCGGGTCCAGAGCCAGGTCGCTCAGACCCAGGCCGCCATCGCCGATCTCCTGCAGACGATCCGCTTGGCGAACCAGCACCTGCAGGGCGTCCGGGACCTGCTCGACCACCGGGCCTGGGT
>JBKPBM010000175.1:0-5886 GCA_046744325.1 Actinomycetota bacterium
GTCCTGCTCCATCAGGGTGCGCAGGAGCTGGAAACTTGCCAGCACGACGATTTGCCCGCTGAGCTCCTGCTTCAGCTTGGAGACCTCGTCCACCGCGTCGCCCCTCAGCACCGTCGAGTTGTTCCAGTCGGGATCTTCGAGGGTGGAGGACACGACGTACTTGGGCAGGCCGTTCAACCTGTCCGCCAGCTCGCCACTCCGGGGGGACCACCGCGCGGCGAAGAACTCGTAGCTGCGCCGGCCCACCAGCAGCGCCTCGGCCCCCAGCGCCTCCTCGAGCGCGAGCTTGCCGATCTGTGGGCTGTCCTTGATCAGGCCGACCCAGCCGCCGACCCTGAATCCTTCGTCACCGGCCGGGTCCTGGATGACTCCGTCGAGCGTGACGTTCTCGCTCACGACGATCTTTCCCATTTCGGCTCTCCTTCCGTTGGCGCTGCCGGGTCGACGACACGCCGCAGACGCGCCAGGCCGCCAGTTCGTGGCAGAAGCCATGATGGCGGCGCTTCTTCATCAGCCTGGCGAGCCGGAACCAGCGTACCTCCGGTCACCCCCAGCGCTTTCGGAGGAGAATCGACCACACAGCGTCACTTAGCGTCCGAGATCTGGTCGAGCTGGGTGGGCCGAGCCCTCCTACCCGAGCCCTCCTATCCCAGCCGCGCGCTCCCCATTTCGTCCGTGCGCTCGACGGCGCGGGCGAGGGCGACGCGTCTCGTCACACCCATCTTGTTGAAGATGTTGTGCAGGTGCGTCTCGACCGTCTTCTGGCTGAGGAACAGCTCCGCGGCGATCTCCGGGTTCGTCTTGCGGTCGACGACGAGCCGGGCTACCTGGAGTTCGCGTTCGGTGAGCGAATCGACGCCGTCCCCTTCTATCCTGCCGGGTCGGGTGCGGCGGTAGGGGCGATGGCCGAGCTTTCCCAACTCGCGTTCCGCGCTTTGGCGGTAGCGGAGCGCGCCACAAGCGTCGAGCGCGGACGCTGCGCGCTGAAGCTCAGCCACGGCCCGGTCTCGCTGGCCGGCTTGGGCGAGCGCTTGGCCCGCAAGCGTGCGCGAGAGTGCGGCCTCGATTGGGGCCCCGACCTTCTGAGCGGCCTCGGCCGAGGCGAGTGCCTGCTCGGCCGCGCGGGTGGCCTCCCCCGAGTGCAGAGCTACGGCGGCGAGGGCACGATCCGCCCAGGCAGTGGCGAGGGGCAGCCGCATGCTCGCTGCCATGGCCTCGGCAAGACGGGCCGCGCGTTCGCCCTCGCGAGTGCGATCCAGGGCCAGCCAACACCGCGTGAGCAGTTCGAGCCAGTACGCGCGCCACCCGCCTGGGATGAGCCTCAGCTCCTCACCACCAGCGCGGCCGAGCAGCAACTCGACGGCCCGGTCTGCTTGCCCGGTCTCGAACAGGACCCCGGCGAGCCTCGCCGCAGCCCAGGCAGTGACGAAACCCTCGTCGAGGTCGCGCGTGAGCTCGACGCTCTCCTCTGCGGTGGCGAGCGCGACGTCCAGATCGCCGACGGCGAGCGCCACGACGGACCGGTTGAAGAGGTTGCCGGCAAGCGCCGGCGGGGAGCCGAGCAAACGCCCGGCCTCGATCGCACCGTCCAGGAGCTCCGCGGCCTCGGACAGCTTGCCCCGCACGTACCAGACCCTGGGCAGGACAGGGTACAGGCGGTGTAAGGGATCCCCTTCCCCAGTCGCGCGAGCGAGCGCGAGGGCGCGACTCGCGTGCGCATCAGCCTCGGCGTAGAGGTCGAGGTACACCTCTGCGATCGCGAGCCAGCCCGCCGTGTGCGGCCGAACCGAGAGCTCCTCGTCAGACAGCTCGTCCACGAGCGCGGCGGCTTCGGCACGCAGGAGCCGGGCTACCTCGATCGGCCCGGTCATGACGGCGGCGAACGCAGGCATGACGGCCGCCGCGGCGATGAGGGTCGCATCTCCCACTTCCTTCGCCGCGCTCACCGCAGGCGCGGCCCAGTCGCTCATCGCCTCGTATCTCGAACGGTAGAACTCGTTCAGCGTCAGCTCCATCAGCAACTCGACGCGTTCGACCGAGGGCGGCTGCGGAAGGACGCGAAGTGCCCTCACCAGACGTGCGTGCGCGTGCTCGTATCGCCCGAGGAATCGCTCAACGCTGGCGCACGCCGTCGCGACCGCCGTACAGAGCGAACTCGGCTGTCCCGAGACGAGCGCCGCTGCCTCCAGCACCGCCTCATGGCTGTCGTTGAAACGGCCCGCTGCCGCCAATGCGGAGGCTCGGGCGAGGAGCAGCTCGGCTCGCTCCCCGACGGCCGCGGTCTCTGGCAGCATGCTGAGCGCCACGTCGAACCATCTCGCGGCGCTCTCTGGCGCGAGCCGAGCGATTGCCTCGCCGGCTTCGCGTAGGAGCGCAACGGCGCCAACGTCCCCCTGGCGCGCAGAGCGCTCGACGTGGTGCGCACGCGCCGCGGCCGTCGCCCCTCGCGTCGCGAGGGCCTTCGCGCAGCGCTCATGGGCGCCCAGGCGCCAGCCACCGGGCGTGGCCTCGTAGACCGCCTGTCGAACGAGCGGATGCCGGAAGCGGAAACGTCGAGGGACGTCGGTCGAGCGAACGAGACCGAGCCGCAGGAGTGCGTCGATCGCGTCCATCGCGGTCGCCTCGGACGTCGCTGCCGCGGCCGCGGCCAGCTCCGGCTCGAACGGGTCACCCGCCACCGCCGCGCCTTCCAGCACCAAGCGTGCGGGTTCCGAGAGCAGCCTCAGCTCCTCGGTCAGAGCGGCGGCGACCGCGGACGGCACCCCGATGGCCATGGACAGCTCCGTAGCCGCGGACGCGGCTCCATCGGTCAGCTCCAGCGCTCGCGCGAGCTCCTGAAGGTAGAACGGATTGCCGCCGCTCTCGTCGTAGAGGGCGGCCGCCTGGGTGGGGTCAACAGCTTCCCCGAGGAAGGCGCGGGCCTCGACGAGGCTCAAGCCCGCGAGCTCGATCCGGCTCAGCACCCCCTCACGATGGGACCGCTCGAGCGCGGCCGACAGGCGCTCCGACATCTGGCGTGGGCGAACCGCCACCAGCATGAGCACCGCCGCAGCCGGCGGGCGGCGCAGCAGCGAGCCGAGGAGCTCGATCGAGGCAGGGTCGGCCCAGTGGACGTCATCCAGCAGGAGCACGAGTGGGCTGGGTGCAGCGAGCCGTTCGAGGAGGTCGCGGACCGCTCGATGGCTCCGATGGCGCTCGTGCTGGAGCGATACCTCGTGGTCACCGGCCAAGGCTGAGAGTGACGGGAACACGTATGCGAGCTCTGCTTTGATCCGTTCGTCGAGCCCCGCGAGCCGATCCGGCTCCAAGCCGGCCACGTACTCGTCCAGCGCGTCGACGAACACCGAAAAGGGCAGGTCTCGCTCGAGCTCCGACGCCGATCCGGAGAGGACGAGGTGCCCGCGCAGGTCCGCGCGAGCGGCGACCTCCCTGAGGAGCCTGGTCTTTCCGATCCCCGGTTCGCCCGCCAACTCGATCGTGCCCGGGTGGCTTCGGTCGAGCTCGTCCAGCATCCGCTCGAGCGAACCGAGTTCGTCGGCCCGCCCAATGAGGTGCTCGGCAGGAGCCATGCCCCCCTCCTCCGAGCTCAGGGTATTGGGGGCAGCTTCCGGGCTCGAGTGGGCGGTGGTACGGGCCGAAGGACCCGTCTTGGATGGGCCGTTCGGCCCGGTGAGATCGGTGTCCTGGGGCAGGGAAGATTAGGGTGCGGATCAGGGTGATCCCCCGATGTGAGCGGGGCTGCGCGCCGTCACGATCAACGCATGTCTCCGTACCTGCTCCATCACCGCCACGAGCCCGACGAGTGCGGCGTCGTGTTCGCCTCGTTCAAGGGCCACGAGAGCCCGCTCAGGCACCACGTTACGCTGGCCTCGTGCCGCTCCGGCGGGCACGAGATCTGGTGGACGGTCGAGGCCGTGAGCGAGGAGGACCTGCTCAGCCTGCTGCCGTTCTACGTGGCCGAGCGCACCACGGTCACCCACGTCACCGAGGTTCGGATCCCATGAGCCAGACCGTCCTCTTCATGCACGGCGGCTGGTTGACGCCGGCCTGCTGGGACCCGTTCGTCTCCTTCTTCGAGGCGAGCGGGTACCGATGCCTGGCCCCCGCCTGGCCGGGCAAGGACCGGTCGGTCGAGGCCATCCGGTCCGATCCCTCGCCTCTGGCCGGCCTCGTCCGCCAGCAGGTCCGCGCCCACCGGGCCTCGCCCGCGCGCACCGAGCTCCGCACGTTCCCCGGCCGGACCCACTGGATCATCGCCCAGGACGGCTGGGAGGAGGTGGCCCAGGCCTGCATCGACTGGATCGGGTCGCTTCGCCCCGAGGGCACCGGCGTCACCCGCGTCAGCGGGGTTGAGGCTCCATGAACACCATCGACGAAAGGAGGCTGGAAGACGAGAGGCCCCGGTTCCCTGGTGGTCCGAGTGAGAGGAGGGAGACGATGAGCCAGTTCGAAGTTCGCGCCCGCCTGAAGGTTCGCGACGGGCAGCTGGAGGGGTTCAAGCAGCAGGCGGCCGAGTTGATGCGGCAGACGAAGGAGAAGGACACCGGAACACTCGCCTACGACTGGTTCGTGAGCGAAGACGGAACGGAGTGCGAGGTTCGCGAGGCCTATGTGGACGCCGATGCGCTGATCGACCACGCGTTCCACGTCCGGGAAGCTCGGGAGAAGCTGTACGCCGAGTTCGCCTACGACCACCATGGTGTTCTACAGCGACCCGTCGCCTCGCCTCCTCGCATTGATGGGCCAGTTCGGGGTGCCGTTCACCTGGTTCACCCCTTTCCAGTCACTCGAGCCCGTGGGCGTCCACTGACCGGGGGCCAAAGGGCATCCGGTTACCGACATCGAGTGAAAGGGGTGAGACATGGTGAGCAAGAGCGATCTCTCATCAACAGTGCTGTCCCCGAGTGAGGAAGGGCATGACGAAGCAGGGCGGGAAGGCTCGGTGGCAGTGCCGCCCCGGCCCGAGCCCGATGCCCGCCGATCCAGATGGAGCACGGGTCGCATCGCGGCCCTCGTGATCGGGAGTCTGATGGTCCTGGTCTCGCTTGGCCTCTTGGGCGGTAGCGGAACGGCCCTCTGGGCTGATCTCACCAAGCGAGACGGAGGCTATGTCACCACCGGGATCCACGAGTTCTCCACGTCGGGCTCGGCGTTGGAGACCGAACGGATCGAGCTCGGATCGGCCGGGACCGGTTGGCTGTACGCCCCCGCGATGCTCGGCAAGGTTCGGATCCGCGTCACGCCCGCGAATTCCGGCTCCGGACTGTTCGTGGGAATCGGGCCATCCACCTCCGTCGATCGTTACCTGGCCGGGGTGAGCCACACGCTCATCTCCGACTTCTGGGGGAACCGGGTGCAGGCCGTCGAGGGCGGAACTCCGGGATCCTCTCCCGGAGCGCAGGACTTCTGGGTCGCCTCCTCAGCCGGCCCTGGGGCCCAGACCCTGACGTGGGATGCGGCCAACGGATCCTGGACGGTCGTGGTGATGAATGCCGACGGGCGACCGGGGATCGACGTGAGAACGGACCTCGGAGCCAGCATGCGGGCCGTGCTGTGGATCGCCATCGGGGTGCTGGTGGGAGGGGGGGTCTTCGGGCTCGGGGGGGCGCTCCTGATCGCGGGTGCGATCCGCCGCCGCCACGAATGAGCAAGAGGAAGGGAGGAGCCATGCAGAACGTCAAGGAGGCCGCATCCGCGTTCCTGGCCAACAAGCGAGTGGCGGTCACGGGCGTGTCCCGCAGGCCGAAGGACCACGGGAGCAACACGGTGTACAAGCGGTTGCGCGAGCGCGGCTACGAAGTCTTCGCGATCAACCCGAACGCCGACGAGGTCGAAGGGGACCCGTGCTACCTGGATCTGAAGTCGATCCCCGGCGGGGTCCAGGCG
>JBKPBM010000061.1:0-6018 GCA_046744325.1 Actinomycetota bacterium
GCCCGCAGTGCCTCGATCCCGAGGGTCGGGTCACGGCGTGAGCGGCGAAGCCGAATCAGGGAGTCTTGGCAACCAAGTGACCCCGAGAACCACGCCGACGCCTGGAAGCGCGTGTTCAATCGGTGATCGTCGAGGGAAGGCGGGGAGCGAAGAGGTCCACCCGACGTCACAAAATAGGCCAGGCTCAGACCGGTCAATACTCGCGGCAACTTCGGACGGAGCTAGTTTCGTCCCCTCCGCGCGCGTACCTCGGTCGAACATGATCGCGGTACTGGTCAGGCCAGATGGGACAAGGCCGCTCGATCCAACCAGGACGGGGGCGTTCTCGGGCCCCCGTCCTGGTGTGTGGGTGCTGTGCGCCCTACCCGGCCGGGCAGAGCGGATCGGTCGGGATCCCCGGAGGCGGGTTCTTGTAGACCTGGTAGGCGTAGCTGGCGCAGACGATCGGCGTCTCGTTGCCGTTCTGCTTCAGGATGGCCCGGATGAAGATGGTCTCCCCCGCCCCGAAGTGCAGGGTCTGGTAGAAGGCCATCAGATTGCCTGAATCCACGCCTACGGTCAGGGTGATGTCCCGATGGACGTTCCACAGCTGGATGTTGTCGTCGTAGTGGAAGACCTGGATCACCGCGGCCAGGTTGGTGCTCGGGTCCCCGGAGCCGAGGCAGACGTGGAGGTCGCCGTTGATCACGGTGTCCGCCGCGTAGACCCCGGGCAAATGGTTGAGGTTGAGGTACTCCGCGTAGTGGGGGCTCGGGCTGCAGGTCGGGCGGCCTCGGGCCACTCCGGTCGCCCGGGCGGAGCCGACCGAGCCCAGGACCATCAGCGCGGCCAGAATGCCGAGCGTTCTCTTCATGATCGACACCTCCAACTGGATCTTGGATGAGCCGGCGAGGTCGCCTCCTCCTCCCGCGCCGAGTGCGCGAACCAACTCTCCACCTCGGCCGTCACCGCGGCGTCACCACTGCATCCTCCCGGTGCACATGCCTGCCCGTGACGACTGGCCCGACGGCCCCTTTGGAGCCGGATCGACGTTGGGGGCGTCAAACGGGTTTGCCGTACGAGGGTGGAGCCTGTCTGCACATGTGCTCCGCTGGGACCAAGGCAACCATGCCGAGAGTCGATCGCGTGCCATGGTCCTGAGCTGCCCGGCGGGGCCAGACAGAGGGAGGCCGCCTCGGCGGCCTCCCTCTGATGCCTCCTGGGCGGGTCCCACCCCGTCAGCTGGGCGTTCCGATGATCGCGCCGCCCGCCGAGACCGCGACGTAGACCTTGCCGTCCCCGGCCACGGCCAGGTTCACCGGGACGTATCCGGATCCCCGGTAGAACGAGTCATCGGCCTCGGTCCAGGTGGTGCCACCGGTCGTCGAGTACCAGATGCGCGGAGAGACGCCCGGGGCCAGGTACTCGGTGACGAACAGGGTGCCGGTGGGCTTGAGGCCGATGGGCCCGGGATAGGTGAAGGTGCCGATGGGGGTCAGGGTGATGCTCGACTGATCGGCCGGGTCGATCCGCCACACCCCCTCCTGCTCCACCGACAGGTACAGCCGGTTGGGGTCGGCGGGGTCGGCCGCTAGGTACCCGAGGTGCCCGGACGTGTTCACCGTCTTCTGGGTCCAGGTGTCCCCGTTATCGGCGGACTGCCAGAGCCCCGAATAGCTGTCGTAGAGGTAGACCCAGGGCGACCGGAGCCACTCAGCCACGCGGTGGACGCGTGGGCGTTGGGGTTCTGCATGGCCCCGGTCGCCCCGAAGCTCTCGAGCTGCCACCCGAGGGCCGAGGTGTTCCGCCAGATGCCGCTCCCCTGGACCCCGACGACCACGACGGGACTGGCGCTCACGCCACGGACGGCCAGGCCGGAGGGAACCTTCCCTGCCGTTTGCCCCACTAAGTTCATCGACGTCCACGTGCTTCCGGTGACCGGATCGGGATTGGTCAGGACGTCCCAGTTGGTCTGCCCGTCGTTGCCGTTGACGACGTAGACGACGGAGGGGGAGGGAGCGACGTCGGGGTACAGAGCGATGTCGGTGACGTTCAGGGCGGTGGCCGACACGTCCTGCTGGACGACATCGGCCATCGAGTTCGTGGAGTAGAAGAACCCGAAGTCCGCCGACCCGGTGTAGAACCTCCCGGCCACGTTGGGGTCCCGGACGATGTCCCGGGCCTGGGCCACCATCAGCCCGTTGACCATCGGGCACCAGCTCGATCCGCCGTCGGCCGAGGACCACAGCCCCGAGCGCCCGGCGACCACGATCCGCTGGGTGTTGGAGGGGTCGATGGCGATCTGCGTCGCCTCGTACTGCCCCCCGCCGAGCATGAAGTTGGGATCCGACACCGACTCCCACCACGTTCGGGTGAAGTAATCCAACATCGCCAAGGGAACGCGGTACCCGCGCCGAGTTCCGAGCCTAAGCGAGCCTGCTGTACCTGAACCGGCGGCTGACTGCAAGACGGAGCCCCCCTCTGAGCAGATCGCTCCAAGACCGTCCGTCCGCCCCCCCGTGAAGTTGAGGCCTATGCGTGCCCGTCGAGCTGGGGGTACGTCGCGTAGGATGTCGGTGAGACGATGGGTGTGCCGAGCCGTCACGGAATCACCGCAGCGGACCGTGATGGTCCGCCTGGTCCCGTCTACTCTATCGGCCACTCTAACCATCAGATCAGCGACTTCATCGATCTTCTCCACGGACATCAGATTGAACTTGTCATCGACATCCGATCGCAACCGGCGTCACGGCATGCGCCCCAATTCAACCGCGGGGCCTTGAAGCAAAGAGTGCGACAGGCGCAGGTTGGCTATCTCTTCATGGGGAACGAGTTGGGCGGTCGTCCTCCTGAGCCTGAGTTCTACGACTCAGAGGGCCGCGTCCTCTACGGCGCCCTCTCAGCGACTCCTCGATTCAGGCTTGGCATCAGACGAGTGATGGATCTCTCTGCTCAGAAGCGTGTTGCTCTAGTCTGTACAGAGGAGGATCCGACTTCTTGTCATCGTCGCCTCCTCGTCGGGCGCGTCCTGATGGGCGAAGGCCTTACTCTTGGACACATTCGCCGTGATGGCCGGCTGGAGTTAGAGGCCAGCGATCCTCTGACTCCAACAGGAGTTCAGCCCGATCTGTTCGGCGGGGAGCAGGAGGCTGCGTGGAGATCTTCACAATCGGTTTCACCAAGACTAAAGCCTCGGCATTCTTTGCGAAGCTCAGATACGCGGGCGTTCGACAGTTAGTCGACGTCCGTCTGCACAACAATTCCCAGCTCGCGGGGTTTGCGAAGAGGCCAGATCTGGAGTTCTTTCTCAGAGAACTCCTCGATGCCGACTACTGCCACGATCCCATGCTTGCTCCCACGGAGGAGCTTCTTTCGGCATACCGCAAGCGGAGAATCTCGTGGGACGAGTACGAGGAGAGATTCAGGGATCTCATGGTCGAGCGCAAGATCGAGTCCCACCTTAGTCCGGGTGTCTTCGAGCACCCTACGGTGCTGCTGTGTAGCGAAGCCACACCCGAGAGATGCCATAGGCGACTCGTGGTCGAGCACCTCGCGGCTCACTGGGGCAATGTGCAAGCCGTTCACTTGCTTCTTGGAGATGTAGATGCCAGCGATCGACTTTCTCTGTCTCGCGAACTCTAGTCGACCCGGAGGAAGGTGTGTTGCCGGCCTCCGGCTTGACGGACGCGGGTGGGTTCGCCCTGTTCCGGTCCCAGAGGGCGATGCGTTGAGAGCGTCTGCGTGTCAGCTTCCCGGCGGACGCCAACTTGAGCTTCTCCAAACCGTTCGAGTGAGGGTCGACAAGGCGGTCCCGACGGTCGTTCAACCGGAGAACTGGCTTATCACGCAAGAACCATGGGAGGACGGTCCGGATGTCCCCGCCGCACTCGGTTCGTTCCTTCGCCCCCACGTTCGAAAGGGGCTCCTATTCGAAACGCCAGGGGATTCTATTGATCTTGAGTCGGTGAAGCAGTCCCCGCCGGGCTATTCGTTGGCGCTTCTGAAGCTCGACAAGGCCGACCTCGAGGTCCGAACGGCGTACCGGGGAAACTGGCGAGGGCAAATCCGCTTCTCAAAGGGTGGCCAGACCTACGACCTCCCGATAACGGATCGCAACATTGCTGAGCAGGTGCGCTCTTTGGGTCTGGGAAGTTGGTCCTGGGCAGACTTCGGCTTTCGCTCTGACCGCCCTCTGTATGTCACGGCCAGTTTGGGAGATGCGTTCAAGGGAGCATGCTACAAGATCGCAGCAGCGGTCTTTCAGCTCTCGTAGGCGCTAGCCAGGCGCTCTGCTGGATGCCCCGTGCCGTCTGCCGGATCTGTCGCAACAGGCCGAACAGCTGTCGCAGCCCCTGCTCGGTGACGCCTCGCCACGCTGCCAACACCTCCTCGTTCTGGGGCGAGACTCCCTGCGAGCTGATGGCCGTGGTCGCGCTCCAGAGGCGTTCATCCCGGCTGCGAACGCTTCCCGGTTCGGGAAGCCGGACAGAAGCAGCGTGGCCAGCCCCGGGATCCTGGACAGGCCGTTCAGGAAGTCCCCCAGGACCGCCCGAGTATCGGTCGGGCTGTCCAGTCGCCGCAGGATGCCGTGAAGCCGGCCGAGCTGGGGGTACCAGCTCGATGAGCCCGCTCCGCGCGGCGCGCGTGGCTGGCGTAGCTCGGTGGACTGACTCGATCTGCAACACATCGATGACTCTCCACCCCTTGCTCCACAACGCGGCTTCGGCTGCGGTCGGCGCCCTGACGACGATGACCGCTCAATGGATCGGACGACGGCTTGCCCGGCGCCGACATCGCCCGAAGGCCGTCCGGGTGATCCTGGACTCTCCGGGTCGGTGCTCAGCCGAATCGAGCTTCCCGAATCTGAGTCTGGGGACCGGCGCGGGCGACTGAATGGTCCGTAGGCAGCTTCGACGCGCGACCCTCCTTATGGTTCGGATCGGGGCTCGGCACCTGGTCCTTTCCCCCGGCGCGCTCGGCTCGAGCTACCTGCTTCTTCGCAATCGCGACCGGCTGCCGGCTATGAGCCCGATGCTAGGGCGCAGGTTCTCCGGCAACGGCGACCTGCTCACCCTGGTCCTGGATGCCCATACGCGGGTCGAAGCCGGCGACCGAGGTCCGCGACTTATGGAGCCGGCCCGGGGCCCCGTGATCACCAGCACGCTCCGATCCCCCGACGAAGCCGACGGCGAGAAGGTCGGGACCCGTGGCTTCTACCTGCAGGATGCGGGGTTTCCCGTCTTCCTCGATTGGCTGGCCCAGTCGGCGAACCTCGGCGGTGAAGCTCGCCACCTCGCCGCGTTCGTCTTGCGCCGTGCGGCCGCCCACCTGTTCCGCAGGGGAGGCGCAGAAATCGACCCGGACCTTGAGCGGCTCTTGCAGGACACCGGGCTCTCAGCGGGAACGATGCCGTTGCTCGGCATGGGCCGCGATGTCCCCGATGGGGTCTTCCGACTAGACGACGATCAGCGGCTTGCCTTGGATTGGAACAAACGCGCGTCACAACCCTTTTACAACGAAGTCGTTGCAGTCTCGAGGAAGATTTCGACCGAGCTCGAGGGCCGCTTCTTGGAAGATCCGTTGACCCAGTTCCTGGGGAGGCTGATCACCGTCCACCCTCTCGGCGGGTGCAACATGGGAACGGACATCAACCATGGTGTAGTGGATTCGTGGGTCGCGTCTACGGCGTACCAGGGCTGCACGTGGCGGACGGATCCGTGCTCCCTGGACCTGTGGGAGCGAACCCGAGCTTGACCATCGCCGCGGTGTCCGAGCGGCCCTCGGCCCGGATGGCTGAGGACATGGCTCGTGGATAGAGCCTTTGTGGACGCCCCAGCGCGTGGTGACCGGCTCCGCCAACCTTGACCGCTCGAGGCCGCCGGGGGTGAGACTCAGGGGCGATGGAGGCCGGTCACGATTGTCGCCTGCCGGAGGTTGACCGATCCGACGAGCGAGACCGCGTCTGGACCTGCCCGGAATGCGGAGCCGTCTGGGAGATGCAACTTCTCGCCGAGGGTCAACGCTTAGGCTCGGGTGGTG
>JBKPBM010000165.1:0-6100 GCA_046744325.1 Actinomycetota bacterium
GGCCAACTAGGATGCCTGGGCCGTGGCTCAGGTCCGGACCATCACGCCGACGACCGCTCGGCGCATCGCCGTGACCAGGCAGCGCCTTGCCGGAGACCGCCACCGCCCTGATCGCGCAGGGATCCTGGAAACGGTCCGGGACATCGGGTGCCTCCAGCTCGACCCCATCGGGGTGGTTGCCCGAAGCCCGCTGCTGGTGCTGTGGAGCCGGCTGGGTGCCTATGATCCCGCGAACCTCGATCGCGTGCTGTGGGCCGACCGGTCGCTGTTCGAATACTGGGCCCATCGGGCGTCGATCGTCCTGACCGAGCACTACCCCATCCACCGGTACCTGATGGTTCGCTACGGCACCGGCGAACGCACGCGACACCATCGGCTCCGGGCCTGGCTCGCGGCGAACGAGCCTCTCAAGCGCCACATCCTGCTCCGCCTCCGGAGGGAGGGACCCCTTCGCTCCCGTGACCTCGAGGACCGCGCGGACGTGTCCTGGCGCTCCAGCGGGTGGACGGCGGATCGCAACGTGGACCAGATGCTCGACTACCTGTGGACCAAGGGCCGGATCATGGTGGTGGGCCGCCCGGGCGGGCAGAAGCTGTGGGACCTGGCCGTTCGCTCGCTCCCGGAGTGGACGCCCAGAGCCCGGCTGTCGCCCCGGAGCGTCACGCGGGCGGCCGCGCAGGTCTCCCTTCGTGCGCTCGGCGTGGCCACCCCCAGGCACATCGCCAACCACTTCACCATCGGGCGCTACCCCGAGCTCGCCGCGGTCCTTCAGGGCCTGGAGCGCACCCGCTCGATCGCGCGAGTCCGCATCGCCGACAACGGGACCGAGTGGCCCGGGCCATGGTTCGTGCACGCCGAGGACCTCCCCCTGCTCGACCGACTCGAAGCCGGTGGGTTCGAGGGCCGGACCTCCCTGCTCTCGCCGTTCGACAACCTGATCATCGCCCGCGACCGCACCGAGCTCCTGTTCGGCGTCCGCTTCCGCATGGAGATCTACGTGCCCCCCGGCAAGCGTCGATTCGGGTACTACGCGATGCCCGTACTGCACGGGGACCGGTTGATCGGCCGGGTGGATCCGGCCATGGACCGAGCGCGCGGCGTCCTGCGGGTGAACTCCGTCCACGCCGAACCGGGGGAGCCGACCGACGCAGAGGCCGGGCGAGCGGTGGCGGCCACCATCGAGGACCTGGCGAGGTTCGTGGGCGCCAGCCGGATCGACATCACCGGACCCGTGCCCCCCCGGTGGCGAGCGGCGCTCGCGACCTGATCTCTCGGTCGGTCACCGCTGCCGAGCTACTCCGCGACGTCCGGGCCTCGGTCTCGAGGACCGGGGCCGAGAATGGTTACGAGACCGTGAATCCTCGAGCGGGCGCTGAAGACGTCGAGGGCCGGTAGTACCTTCGGGGGGAATGGCCGCTGACCCCGAGCGAAGCTCCGCTCCCGCCGACCCACCCCGGATCATGGTGGTCGACGACGACCCGACGGTCGCGGACGTGGTGTCCCGGTATCTGGAGCGGGAGGGGTTCCGGGTGGAGACAGCGACCGACGGCCGCGACGCCGTGACGCGAGCGCGCGCCGCGCCTCCGGACCTCATGATCCTCGACCTGATGCTCCCGGGCGTCGACGGGTTCGAGGTGTTCCGGACGCTTCGGGCCTTCGCCCCCGTTCCCGTGATCATGCTCACCGCCCGGGGGGACGAGAGCGAGCGGATCGTCGGGCTGGAGCTCGGCGCGGACGACTACGTGGCGAAGCCCTTCTCCCCACGCGAGCTCACGGCCAGGGTCAAGTCGGTGCTCCGTCGCGCGTCACACGGCGGGTCGTCGGTGCAGGCACCGAACGAGGGTCCGCAGACGCAGGAGGCCGGGGCGCTGCGGGTCGACCTTCCCGCCAGGGAAGTCGCCGTCGCCGGCCGGCCGGTCGGCCTCACGGTCAGGGAGTTCGAGCTGCTGGCCTTCCTGATGGTCCATCCCCACCGGGTGTTCCGCCGCGAGGAGCTCCTCGAGCATGTCTGGGGCTACACGTTCGGCGACACCTCAACCGTGACCGTCCATGTTCGCCGGCTGCGGGAGAAGATCGAGGCCGACGCCGCCAACCCCCGCCACATCCAAACGGTATGGGGCGTGGGCTACCGGTTCGAGCCATGAGCGCACGAACCTCGTGGGCGGTGGCGGCGGGCGGGGTGGTCCTCACCATCGCCCTGGCGCTCGTGGCGGGCATGACGCTCCAGGATGCCCTCCGGATCGCCTCGATCGCCGGGGGAGCCGCGGTCGGCACCGGCGCGGTCGGGTTCGGCCTCCTCGCGCTCCTGCGGCAGCGATCGACCGGAGCCCAGGTCACGGTGGTCGCCCTTGCCTCGACCGGGGCCGTCTTCGCCGGTGCGGTGGCGGCGGCCGAGGCCATGTTCCTGTCGGCGCACGACCTGCATCAGCTGATGGTCATCCTGGTCGCGGCGGGCACGGCGGGGCTCCTGATCGCCTCGGAGCTGGGCCGGCGGGTGCGGCGGGCGGGCCGATCGCTGGAGGCCGTCGCCGCACGGATCGGGGACGGCGAGGTTCCCACCGATGCCGGCCACCCCTCCCCGAGGGAGTTCGCCGAGCTGGCCGACCGCCTCGAGGAGACGGCCCGGCGGCTGGACCAGGCGCGAAGCCGGGAGCGGGCGCTGGAGGCATCGCGCCGGGAGCTGGTGGCGTGGGTGTCGCACGACCTGCGCACGCCGCTCGCCGGGATCCGGGCGATGGTCGAGGCGTTGGAGGATGGCGTGGTCACCGACCCCGTCACCGTCGAGCGCTATCACGGGAACCTTCGGGTGGAGGCCGAGCGCCTCGCCGCGCTCGTCGATGACCTGTTCGAACTCTCGGTGATCCAGGCCGGGGCGCTGGATCTGCACATGGAACGGGCGTCGCTGGAGGATGTCGTCCAGGACGCCGTGTCCACCGCCTCGGTACTGGCCCGGTCCAAGGGGGTGCGACTCGAGGAAAGGAACGATGGCCCGCACGTCGAGCTGGCGCTGGCCACCCCCGAGATGGTGCGCGTGCTGCGGAACCTGCTCCAGAACGCCATCCGGCACACGCCGAGCGATGGGACCGTGTGGGTGCAGAGCGGGCTGGACGGCGACCGGGCATACGTGGCCGTGGCGGACCAGTGTGGAGGCATCCCCGAGCCAGACCTGAGCCGCGTGTTCGACCTGGCCTTCCGTGGGGAGACCGCGCGCACGCCCGGCGACGGTGGCGGAGGGCTGGGTCTGGCCATCGCCAGAGGCGTGGTGGAGGCCCACCACGGCGACATCTCGGTCCGCAACGAGAACGGCGGGTGCCGGTTCACCGTCCGGCTGCCCCTCTCCGCAGGAGGGTAGCCGGACTCAGATCGCCGGCGACGCTTCGGGGCGGACCCGGCGGCGCCGCGCCACCAGCCATACCAGGCCGATCGCCAATCCCATCGCGACGAAGGGCAGCAGGTACCCGGCGCCGACCACGACGGCGGCGATCACCGAGACGAAGCCGTGCACGGCCTGGTGCCAGGCCCGGGCCAGGGCCGAGGCGGTCTTCGGTGGAGCCGGGACCGCGCCGGCCTCGGCCATCCACACCGTGACGGTCGACAGATCCGATTGATCCGACAAGGCGTGGAGCTGTCCCCGGATCTCCTCGATGGCCAGCTGCACGTCCTGGAGCTGTCGCTCGACCTTGATGCTGTCGTCGATGGTGGTGGCCCGGTCGAACAGCCTGAGCAACACGGACTCCTGCGCTTCCCAGTTCCGCAGGCGAGCCTGGAGATCGACGAACTGCCCGGTGACGTCGGTGCCGGAGATCCGCTCGGAGCGCAAGGTCCCCAGGCCCCTGAGGTCGGCCAGCGCCGTCTCGAACTGATCGGCCGGGATGCGAAGGACCAGGGTGCCCGACCGGAGCTTCCCGGTTTCCGTCTCGGAGTCGGCCACGAACCCTCCGTGGCTGGCCGCGATCAACGAGGCCTGCTGGAACTGGGCGGCGAACGACCCCTTCTTCAGCGACAGGGAGATCGACGCCGTCTTGACGATGTGCTCCTGGAGGGCCGGCACGGAGACCGCGACGGCCTGGTCCTGCTCCGCGCCGCCTCCCGCGAAGGCCGGTGCCGCGCGGGGGGCGGCGAGCGCCGGGCCGCTCAAGCGCCCGGTCGCGGGTGCTGCGCCCCCGGCCGTGCTGGCCTTCGGCACGGAGGCGGAGCTGCACGCCACCCCAACCATGCCCGCCAGCACCAGGAACCCACCCAATCCAATGGCCATGCGCTTCGTTCGGCGACGCACTCCGCACCTCCCTCAGGTTGTACGGATTCGACGGGTCGACCCGGACCACGCGTTCCCGCTGGAGGCGGTGGTCGGGGAGGCCGCCTCAGCGTCCGGCGCGGGCCCGTCGGACGAGCCGGCGGACCCGACCGGGTCCCACGCGGGCGGCCCCGCGCGATTCCAGCTCGGCGAAGATCTCCACGCGCTGGATCAGCGCTGGGAGGGCCACGACGTCGCCTCGGCGGGCCTCGGACAGCATCCATCGAAGCGCGCCGAGCACGTCCGGGAAGACCGGGACCTCCGCAGCGCCTCCGTCCACGGCCCCAGCTCGAAGCCGGTCGACCAGATCGTGCCGGTCGCGGCCCCGGAGGTACTGCACCAGCTCGGCGATGGCCACGTGATCGGCGCCTCGCGCGGCGATGTAGCCAAGGCCGTGGAGGACGTCGTCGGTCCGGTCCCCCGCCGTGGCGAAGGTGAGCCAGATCCGTCCACCGGGAGGCCGCAACCCTCGGGCGATCTCCACCAGCCCTCGAAGACCGGCCTCGTTGTGTGCGTAGTCCACCACCACGATGAGGCCCTCCAGCTCGAAGAGGTTGGCTCGGCCCGGATTCGTCTCCGGATCGAGCACGAACGACTTCAGGCCTCGCACCACCACGCGCTCGGGCAGGCCGGCGGCCAGCGCCGCCGAGGCTGCGGCAAGTGCGTTCTGGATGTTGGTGGAGGAGATCCCGGCCAGGGTCATGGGGACGTCCTCCAGCCTGACCAGCGGATGGGGGGTGGGCCCCGGCCCCAGGATCGTGATCCATCCATCGATGACCGTGGTCGTCCGCCCCCCCTCCGACAGGGCCCCGCGGATCGCCGGATGGTCATGGTCCAGCGAGAACAGCCACGGACGGCCGCGGGCCCCGCGGCGCATGGCCAGGACGCGTGGATCGTCGGCGTTCAGGACGTCCCAGCCATCGGGCCTGGTGATCCGGGTGATGGTCGATTTCACCTCGGCCAGCTGGTCGAGCGTCCTGATCCCCTGCAGGCCCAGATGATCCGCCGAGACGTTGGTCACCACCGCGACGTCGTTGTGCAACGTCCCGATCCCCCGAAGGAGGATCCCTCCGCGAGCGGTCTCGAGCACGGCGATCTCCACGCCCGGTTCAGCCAGGGCTCGCGCGGCCCCGCCGAAGCCCGAGTAGTCGCCCTCCTCCACCAGCCGGTGGTCCACGTACACGCCGTCCGTCGATGAGTAGGCGACGCGCTTGCCCGCGATCCCGGCAATGTGGGCCAGGAACCGGACGGTGGTGGTCTTGCCGTTCGTCCCGGTGACCGCGATCACCGGGATCGTCGGCGAGGGGACCGTCGGCGCTGGGCCCGGTTCCACCACACGCAGGCGGCGGGCAGCGTCCTTGATCAGGCGGTGCGGCGAGCGGCGGCCATCGGTGGCCGCATCCAGGACGGCGGAGAGCTCGCGGGCCAGGGCCTCGGCCGCCGCTCGCCGACGCCACGGGAACGCGACCACGATCTGATCGGGCTCGGGCCCCGGGCGGGCCCGGACCGCCAGGGCCGTCCCGGTGGCCTCGGCCAGCCACCGGGCGATATGCGCCGCCAGACGGGCCACGAACCGCCGGCGATGCTCGGTCCAGGGAAGGCCCGCGCCGCGCTCCGCGCCGGCCAACCCCGTTCGAGCCGCGGCGCGGGCCACCCGCTCCTCGGGGCCGCCCAACCATCCCGGAACGGCCAGCGTGAGCTTGATCGCGGGACGGGGGAAGTACAGGTTCGGCCCGTCCAGGACCCGAAGCTCGACCGTCCGAACCGCCGGCGTGCTCACCGCCACCGAGGCTCGAAGGGCACCCG
>JBKPBM010000214.1:0-2845 GCA_046744325.1 Actinomycetota bacterium
GTCATCGAACGAGGGGACGACGCCCTCGGCACGGCTGCGCCACTGCCCGTAACGCGCCGCCCGTGCCAACGCCCGGGCCGCACCCTCGGGGAAGGCGTAGGACGGGACCCGCACCCCTTCGCCCCGCAGCTCCTCCGGCACTCCCCGGGCAGACATGAACACCGAGAGGATCGGCAGGTCCCTCGGCAGCTCCCCCGCCGACTGCCGGATGGCCCGGGCGACGTCCTCGGCCCGTGTGACCAGCGGCGGCACGAAGATCACGATCAGCGCGTCGACGGCCCCCGCCTCCGCCAGGACCCCGATGGCCCGCCGGTAGTCCTCGGCCGTGGCCGACGCGATCATGTCGACCGGGTTCGCCGACGAGGCCTCCTCCGCCAGGAACTCGGACAGTCGCCGTCGGGCCGCCTCGGGAAGCACGGGGACCTGCAGGCCCCCGGCCTCGCAGGCGTCGGCGCACAGGATCCCCAGACCGCCCGCGTTGGTCAGGATGCCCACCCGGTCGCCCCGGGGTGCCGGCTGGTTGGCCAGCAGTGCGGCGACGTCGAACAGCTCCTCCAGCGTGTCGGTCCTGATCACCCCCGCCTGACGGAACAGCGCATCCACGGTGACGTCGGAGGCCGCGAGCAGCGCACCGGTGTGGGACGAGGTGGCCCGGGCCCCTGCCGAGGAGCGGCCGCTCTTCACGGCGATGATCGGCTTGGTCCGACCGACCCGTCGGGTGATCCGGGCGAACTTGCGGGGGTTCCCGAACGACTCCAGGTAGAGCAGGATCACGTCGGTGTCCTCGTCCGACTCCCAGAACTGGATCAGGTCGTTGCCCGAGATGTCGGCCTTGTTCCCGACGGAGACGAAGCTCGACAGCCCCAGCCCCAGCGCGCTGGCGTAGTCGATCACCGCCAACCCGAGCGCCCCGCTCTGCGACGAAAATGCCACCCGCCCGTGCGGCGGCACCGCCGGGGCGAACGTCGCGTTGAGACTCACCGCTGGGGACACGTTCATCACGCCCATGCAGTTCGGCCCGACCAGCCGCATCCCGAACCTCCGGCACACTGAGACCAGCTCGCGCTGGCGGCGGGCGCCCTCGCTCCCCACCTCCGCGAAGCCCGAGGAGATCACCACCAGGCTTCGCACGCCCTTGACCCCGCACTCCTCGGCTGCCGTCGCCACGGACGCGGCGGGCACCACCACCACCGCCAGGTCGACCGGGCCGGGGATCTCCTTGACCGAGCCGTAGGCGGTGACCGACTGGACGACGTCGGCCGTGGGATTCACCGGATAGACCGGGCCGGGGAACCCCGCGGAGACCAGGTTGTGGAAGACCTCGCCGCCGATCGTCCCCCGGGATCGCGACGCCCCGATCACCGCCACCGTACGAGGCCGGAGCAGCCCGCCCACCGCGGCCACGGCGGCGGTCTGCTCCCGCCGATCGAAGCGCTCCAGCGCCTCCGGGGTGAACGACGTGGGGAACTCGACCCGGACCTCACCCGCCTCGCGCTGCGTCTCCACCGGGAACCCGCTCTCCCGGAACACCTCCAGCATGCGGTAGTTCTGAGCCAGCACGTCGGCTTCGAACAGGACGATGCCGTGCCGGTGAGCCACCTCGGCCAGCTGACCGATGAGGATGGTGCCCAACCCTCGTCCCTGCAGCGGCTCGGCGATGGCCAGGGCGATCTCGGCCCGGTCGGGGCCCGTCCGAAGGTACAGCGCGTGCGCCTCGACCTCGTCCGAGGGTCCCGACGTGGCGATCAGGCCGAACCGGTCGTGGTTGTCGACGATCGCGGCCTGCGCTGCGGCGGCCTCCAGGTCGGGGCGTCCGGAGAAGAAGCGGAGGTACGTCGACTCGCCCGACAGTCCCTGGAGGAACCGGAGGATCGCCTCCCGATCCCCGGCCCTGACTGGCCGGACGTGGACCGTCGAGCCGTCGCGCAGGACGATGTCAGATTCGCCGTCGGTGGGGTGGGCCGCCGTCACCTCACGGGACCACCGACGGCTGGTGGTGGAACACCTCCAGGTCCGCGGGCACCGTTCCGATGTCCCACATGCGCTCGTGACGGTCGACGGGGCACACCACGGCGGCACGCACGCCACTCATCCGGCGGATCGGCTCCAGCACCGCCTCCCGCAGGTCGTGCAGATGCTCGGATTCGGCCACGACCATCAGATCGTAGGCGCCGGCGATGCAGTCCGCCTGGCGCACCTGCGCCATGGCCCGGATGGCCAGGGCGACCGCTCCGGCGCGCCCCGCCTCCGTGTGGACCAGGATGTAGGCCCGGGTCATCGACGGCTCCTCAGTCGCCCGTTTCGGACGATCCGGTACAGGGTCAGGCCCGACCATCCACGCCCCAGGGCGTCAGGAACTCGGCCGGCACCCGAAGGTCGTCCACCTCGTAACTCAGGCGGTCGTTCACCCCGACCACGCCGTCCACCCGTTCGGACAGACCGACCACGGTGGCCACCTGGCTCCGCTGCTCCACCGTGCCCTGCACGCGCACCACGCCGTCCTTCACCGTGACCGTCACCCGCTCGAAGTCGATCCACTCGGGTGAGGTGCGCAGCTCGTTCTCCACGTCGATACGGATGTCGTGATCCGATCGCAGGAACACCTGAAGCAGGTCCACCCGGCTGACGATGCCGACGATCCTGCCCGATGCGTCCACGACCGGCAGCCGCTTGATCCCGCGGCGGTGCATGATCCGGGCTGCGGCGGCGATCGTGGCAGCCGGCCCGACGGTGACGACCGGGCTGGTCATGAGGTCGCCTGCCGTGAGCCCCTCAGCCTTGGCCATGTCGCGGCGGAACCTCCGGGGATGCAGGAAGGACCCGGTCGCGTCCGGCAGCTCCTCCT
>JBKPBM010000059.1:0-2022 GCA_046744325.1 Actinomycetota bacterium
GCAGCTGCAGCCCCAACGGTCATCGACCGGCTTTCAAGGGAGGCCTTTCTGGAGCGCTCTTCGGCCAGCTCGGTCCTCAAAGCCTCAAGCACGTCCGCTTCGATGCCGTCACGCCCTAAGCCTGGGGTGCGGACGTCGCTCATTCCGGGCCCACCGGAATCCCGATCGCCCACCCTCGCCCACATTCTCGGCACTCGAACTCGGCGATGCTCGGACCCAGGGCCGTGATTCGTGCCGGCTGGCCGCACTCGGAGCAGTGGAGGGCCTCAACGGCCCGAGCGGAGGCGGAACCAGGCGCAGCGCGCCGGGCAGCCTCTTCGAGCCGGCGAAGGAGCGACTCGATTTCCTCGGGCCCGATCATTCGTCCAGGATCCAGCTGCACCCGAGCAGCTCCCGGCCGTCTGCCGAGCTGAACCATTCGAGGTGCCACCGACGTCCGCACCTCCGGCACCGCCAGGCCGGTCGCGAGGTCTCATCGGGCGGCGAGGGGAGCGCGCAGAGGTGGGGATCGGAGATTGGGGACACGGCCCCTCACCGTAGCATCCAGATTCGAATCCGCTTGGCCAACATCTCTAGGCAGGTGCGGGGTCCTAGTCTGACGACTAGATTGTGGCCCGTGACGTGCTCAATATGCGCTTGAGCTCTACCTGAGAACCAGCGAGATCCTCCACTGGGGCGCATTCGCTAGCCACGGGGCTCACCAGAGCTATTTGCTGATCCTGACCGGAGGCGTAGGTGTACTCGCGAAGCCCGAAGACGAGATTGCCGACGGCCATACCATCGTCCGCCGAGAGGTCGCAGGTTGGACCGTTGCCCGACTCCTTGGATGGTGCGACGTTGTCGCTACTACGGTCCTCCGTGAGGTCGAGTCGTTCCGAGGTGCCGGCCGCGTGAGATCGAGTCTCCAGGTGCTCTGGTCGGACAACCTTCCCGACGCCCCCCTTGATCTATTCCCTAAACATGATGTGCTTCGTGCAGGGGTCTTTGACGCCGTGATCGGCCAAACGGACAGAGGGGGGCACAATTGGCTTGCCGTGCCCGGCACCGGTCACGCTCCACGACCCAAACTGGTCGATCACGGCTACGCGTTCAAGGAGGATGTGGGACCTCCATCCTCGACCTTCTTCGAGCGAGCTGGCGGCTCTCTCCTAGGAGATTGGATTATCGATCCGCTCTCCGAACTGCGCCGTGCGGCTCCGGACTCGGAGCTGCGCGCCCTCCTCAGCCCCACCGCGTTTGAAGCACTGATCACTCGGACGAAAGCCCTAATTGAAGCCCAAAGTCTTTACCTGTGATAGGAGTGAGGACGATACTGGAGGGGAACGAGGGAGGAACATGCGGCAGCACGTCGATGTCGTGAAAAACGAGTGGCTGGCTGGCTATCAGTTCGTGGTGGCCCAGCTGGTCCTCGAGGACGGCCAGCTGTCTGTGGAGAGTCCCGACCCTTCGAAGTGGGAACCTATCGTTCTCCGCCCGGTCACAGACCCGGAGTCGGGGGACCTCGTTTATGCGGAGAAGACCCCAGAGGAGTTCGTGCATCTCCTCGCCAATCAACTACACGGGACACACCTCTTCGCCACGGAGCCACACAACGAGGATGTCTGCCCCTTCCGGCAGCCCTTGGCGCCAATTCAGTGGGGTGCGACTCCAGACAGGATGCCCGCGTAGGAACAGCCCGAGTACGATCGGCTCTGGGGAAGGAGAACGGACTTGGGGAAGGTCCGGACTGGGCTCTCAGTCTCGCTCGACGGGTTTATCGCTGGGCTGAACGACACCCCCGAAGCACCCATGGGGGTCGGCGGCGACAGGCTCCTGGCATGGTACGGCGCCGGCGACACCGAATACAGGATGCCAGGAAGCGACATGGTCTTCATGGTCTCGCCGCAGACCGCCGAGTACCTCGAAGAGACGCGGAGGACCACCGGGGCCCTGGTGTTCGGTCGAAGAACCTTCGACCTCACCAACGGCTGGGGTGGCAAACATCCGTTGGACGTACCGGTCTTCGTCGTTAGTAGCTCTGTC
>JBKPBM010000096.1:0-2606 GCA_046744325.1 Actinomycetota bacterium
ACCTCGACCAAGGCGCCATGTGGCCGACCGCCTTCGCCTTGAAGGAGTTGACCGCCACGGAAGAGGCAAAGATAAGCAAGCTCGTGAAGAAGGCGGTGAGCTGAGCTCCTCGTGAAGTTGCGCGAGGCAGCGCCATCGGCGAAAGGCGAGCGCTTGAGCTTCAGGTACGGGCCGGAAGACGGAGGGCAGCCATGCCGGGAGAGTTCGAAGGTGACCTGACCGAAGCGGTGTTCTGGGGCGCGGACATGAGCCGGGCTCGCTTCCGCGACGTCAACCTCACCGGTGCACGGATCAGTCACGCGTGGGTGGTCGACGTCGACATCGACTCGTTCGTCGACAAGCTCGTCGTGAACGGCGTCGACGTGACCGACTACGTGAACGAGCGCGACGAGTGGTATCCGGTGCGAGCCATGATCCGCGCGTCAGATCCAGAGGGCTTGCGCGCCGCATGGCCGGCGCTCGAAGAGGTATGGGCTCCGACGATTGCGCGTGCGCGGGCGCTCGGCGAGGAGAAGGCGCAGGAATCGGTCAACGAGGAGTTCTCGTTCGTGCAGACGGTGCGGCACCTCGTCTTCGCCATGGAGAAGTGGTTCACCGTGCCGATCCTCGGCGAGAGCTTCCATGCGATGGGACTCCCGAACACAGGCTCGCTCGACTTCCCTTGGCCCGGACTCGACTACAGCGTCAAGCCGTCGCTCGCCGAAGCGCTCGCCGTGCGCGCCGACCGTGCCGCGAAGTTTCGCGCGTACCTGGCCAACGTCGACGCTGCGGAACTCCCGCGAGAAGTCGAGGTGCTCGAGAATGGCAAGGCCACGGTGCTCGATTGCCTCCACACCGTCATGGAAGAAGAGTTCTGGCACAACCGCTACGCGCAGCGCGACCTCGCGGTGCTCGAACAGACGACCTAGTCAGACCGTGCCCCCGGCAGGAATCGAACCTGCGACACGCGGTTTAGGAAACCGCTGCTCTATCCACTGAGCTACGAGGGCGAGGGCGAGGGCAGGGTCCAGGGGGATTTGCTGGAGAATATTGGGCAGCGGACCCACCTGGCACGGATCAAGCATAAGTCGGGGGCCCGGCGGCGTCGATCGTAGGGCAGGAGGCCGATGCCTTCGGCGGCGTCTCCTTTTGGCGTTCGGCCTCAAACCCTCGGGCTAGGCAGCCTCAGCCCGCTTGCGGTGGACCGGGTCTTGGCGGATGACCGCGTTCTGACCGATCGCGAACCCGATCATGTCGGTCGTTTGAGCACGCGCTCCGATGGAGTGTGCTCGGTGCCAGGGGACGAGGGTGCGCTCGAGGCCGCTGTTGTGGCTCTCCGATCGGTTCCTGGTTCCGTAGAGCTCGTCGAAATGGCGATCTCCCTTCGCGATCGGTCGGATGTGCTCGGCCCGGTAGCGGCCGGCGTCCTTCTCCTTGGTGTTGTTGTGCTGCAGGGATAGCTCCCGACCGCCCAGGTCCAATGGAAGTTGGAAGGAGTACGATCCCGGCCTCCCTCGGCGCTGCGTCCGGATCCTCGGGGTCAACTCGAACAGCCTCTCGCCGTTCTCGGCGAGAACCGTAGCCGCCGTGCCCGCGCCTGGCGAGCGCACGCAGGGGCTTCGTTCCCTCCGGGGTTCGCACGAGCTGGTCCTCGATGTGCCAGGCGTCGTAGTGCCCCCGGCCTCGTCGCTCCCCCTTCCGGGGCTTGTCCCGGCGGTCGGCCCTTACCGGGGACACTGGGAGGATGCCGTGCTTCGTCATCAGGCCGTTGATGTGCTTGCCCCGGAGGATCCCGTCGGTGGTGAGGACCTGGATGCCAGGCGCGAGGGGAAGGGTCTCGGTGAGGAACTGTTCTACCAGCGAGGGCTCGCCCCCCCCGGGAACGTTGTCCACCGCCAGGATCACCGGCCCGGTCGAGAGCATGCCGTGCTTCACCCCGTAGGCGCGCTTGGGGCCGGGTTCTTCGCGCGGCTCCTCCACACGAACGGGTGGTAATGGCGGGGTCGGCCATACCGTCCCTTTGGTGGGATCAGCTGGGCGATCTCACGGACCGCGGGCTCCCGGATAATGGCCTCGAGCTTGGCCATCGACCCTCGATCGGAGCGAACCTTGCTCACCGTGCCCATCCCTGCTCGGGGTCGAGCCCCAAGATACTGGCGGCCCGGTCCAACGACGCGATGCCGAGCGTCACCGCCACCTCCTCGACGCGCGCCGGCCTCGAACTCGGTCCTGGCTCTCCAGGCGGGGACGGACCTGGGGTGAATGTCGGGGCCGCGCAGGCCGGCGCGATCGAGGACCGCCTTGATGATGCAGGAGGCGGCGAACCGGGGGTTCTTCGGCGGCCGACGCCACCAGCTCCTTTCTCCTCGCCTCGCCAGAATGCTTCGCAATCTTGGGGGCAACTTACCGACAAGGGTCCGCCATCCGAGGGATGACACACGGCTACTGGTCCAGCTTGCTGAGCTACGCTGCCGCAGCTGGAGGCGATACTTCAGGAAGCCCTGCCATAGGCCATCGGTCTGGCTATGGAAGGAGGCCGAGAAGATGGATCCGTTCGAGGCATTTGCGGAGAAGTTGGACGAGGTAGGCACCCCGGTCTCGATCTGGCTGGAGAAGTATTTCGGCGA
>JBKPBM010000190.1:0-4031 GCA_046744325.1 Actinomycetota bacterium
GTCCTGCCCACTGCGCGGCGGTGACGAGGGGGAACTCCAAAGGTGCGCTGTCGACCGCTCCTCTGACGGCCTCTCCAGAGGGTGTCGTGCCCGGAGCTTCACGGTTCATCGACACCACGGCGAGGGTGAACTCGTGGACGCCATCGGCGCCCACGAGAGCATCGACCGTTGCGTCAGGGAAGCGCGTGAGGATACGGGCCTCCAGGCCGGAAGACGACGCGAGCCCGAGCAGCTGGGCAAGCATGGTCCCCGCGTCCCAGTAGAGATGCCGATAGCCGCGCTCGCGATATTTCCACCCCGTCCGCCACGGCACGCCGGTCACGATGATGGCCAGTGCCTCACCGAGCGGGGGCGGGCCCACCTGCAGCAGGGCGTGCCGCTCCGGGTCGTACCAATGCACGCCGGCCGGCAGCGCGGTCCCCACGGGCACGGCCACGTAGAGCTCAAGCGGGAAGCGCCCCCCAGCGGACCCGGAGGCCCGGAATAGGATCCGCCCGTCGTGCCCCGCGTCCCACCGGGCGGTCCTGACCACGCCCGCGGAGAGGAACAGCAGCCGGGCGAGCTGAGCCACGTCCGGCCTGGCTTCGGCCGGCCGCGCCGTCCCGGCCAGGACGGAGAGCGCCGAAGCGGTGGTCGTGGGCAGGTGCACGGGCAAGGAGATGCGAGGCAGGTCCAGGTCGTAGCGCTTGTAGGGCCACGGGACTCGGGTGAGGTCCATGGCCTCGAAGTCCTGCACCAGGCGGGGATCCGCACCCACGTCGATCAGGTCGAACCAGTCACGGCCGCGCTGGTGTGACGTCAGCCGGTGCAGCGCCTGCGTGGCCGTTTCCTCTGCGATCACGCCCGGTTCAGCTGGCACCGAAGATCGGCCGGAGCTTGGCGTAGGTGGCGGCGAGGGACTCGGGGAGGACCCGCGTCCCGCTCAGAACGGCCATGAAGTTCGTGTCGCCGTTCCATCTCGGGACAACGTGCCAGTGAAGGTGGCTGGGGACGCCGGCGCCCGCAACACGACCCAGATTCATCCCCACGTTGAACCCATGCGGGTCGGATGCTTCCTTCAACGCCCGGACCGCGGTCTGGAGCAATCGATCGCCATCGGCCAACTCCTCCCCTGATAACTCTTCCAGCTCGCCGATGTGCCGGATCGGAACGACCATCAGGTGGCCGGGGTTGTAGGGATAGGCGTTCAGGATGACGGCCGCCGAACCCGATCGGGCCAGGATGAGATTCGCCTCGTCGTCGTTCGCGGCGAGCTTCTCGCAAAAGAAGCACTCCGCATCGTCGCCTTCTGGGTGCGGCGACTCGATGTACTCCATGCGCCAGGGCGACCACAGCCGCTCCGCACCCTCGTGGCCCACGGGCGGTCAGGCCGAGGAAGGCTCGGGCGCGGCCTTCAGCGACTCCACCTCGACCGGCTCGAGCGACCGTTCCGCCGCCTCCTTCGCCACCGCCTCCACGAACGGCTCGAACGCAACACCCCGGACGTCGTGGCCGGTTCCCCGCTCCCGGACAGAGACCGTGCCGGCCTCGATCTCCTTGTCCCCGACCACCAGCGTGTATGGGATCTTCATCAGCTCGGCCGCGCGGATCTTCTTGGGGATCGTCTCCCGGCTGGCGTCGACCTCGGCCCGCAGCCCACGTTCGACCAGACGCGAGGCGAGGTCTCTGGCGTGCTCCGCGTGGCGGTCGGCGATCGGCACGATCCGGATCTGCTCGGGCGCCAGCCACAGCGGGAACGCGCCCGCGTAGTGCTCGATCAGCACCCCGACGAACCGTTCGATGGTCCCGAGGATGGCCCGGTGGATCATCACCGGGCGATGGCGTTCGTTGTCCTCGCCCATGTACTCCATGCCGAAGCGCTGGGGCAGGGCGAAGTCGCACTGGACCGTGGTCAGCTGCCACAGCCGGCCGATGGCGTCCCGGAAATGGAAGTCGACCTTCGGGCCGTAGAACGTTCCCTCGCCCTCGGCCTCGCTCCACTCCAACCCGCTCTTGTCGAGCGCCGCCTTGAGTGCCTCGGTGGCCCGCTCGGCCATCTCCGGCTCCAGGATCGTCTGGCCGGGCAGGGTCGACAGGTTGATCACCGGGTCGGTGAACCCGAACGTCCGGTGGATCTCGAAGGTCAGGTCGAACACCCGCAGGATCTCCTCGACCAGCTGGTCCTCGGTGCAGATGATGTGCGAGTCGTCCTGTGTCCCACCCCGGATGCGCAGAAGGCCGTGCAGCGTCCCCGCCCGCTCGTGCCGGTAGATCGTGCCCAGCTCGAACAGCCGCATCGGCAGGTCGCGGTAGGAACGGGTCTGCGACTTGTAGATCAGGACGTGGAACGGGCAGTTCATGGGCTTGACGAAGTAGTCGGCCTCGTCCGCCTCCATGGGCGGGTACATGTTCTCCCGGTACTTGGCCAGGTGGCCGGAGGTCTCCCACAGGACGCTGCGGGCGATGTGCGGGGTGAACACCGGCTCGTAGCCATGGCGGAGGTGGATCTCCCGCTCGAAGTCCTCCAGGGCCTTGCGGAACCGCCCCCCGCGCTGATGCCAGACGAGCAGGCCTGCGCCCAGCTCCTCGGGGAAGGAGAACAGGTCGAGCTGTTTGCCCAGCAGGCGGTGGTCCCGCCGCTCCGCCTCCTCCAGCCGGTGCAGGTGCGCGTCCAGATCCTCCTGGGACGCCCACGCTGTGCCGTAGATGCGCTGGAGCTGCGGCCGCTTCTCGTCACCCCGCCAGTAGGCGCCGGCTAGGCTGAGGAGCTTGAACGCGGCTAGGCGATCTGTGGAGGTCAGGTGCGGGCCCAGGCACAGGTCGGCCCACCCGTCGTTGCGGTAGACGGTGAACCGGTCCCCCAGGGCCCCCTCGCCGGCCTCGGCCGTCTCGATGATCTCCCGCTTGTACGGCTGATCGGCGAAGCGCTCCAGCGCCTCCTCCCGCCCGAGTTCCTCTCGGACGAAGGATTGGGCGCCCGCCGCGATCTCACGCATCCGAGCCTCGATGCGTCCGAGGTCCTCGGGCGTGAGTGACGCCGAGAGGTCGAAGTCGTAGTAGAAGCCGTCCTGGATGGGGGGCCCGATGGCGTACTTCGCGCCGGGATACAGATCGCACACCGCCTGGGCCATGACGTGTGCCGTGGAATGCCGGAGGACCTGGAGGCCGTCCGGCTCAGAGGCGAGGACCGGCTCCACCGTGGCGTCGCGGTCGACCGCCGAGGACAGGTCGGTGAGGACGCCGTCCACCCGGGCACAGACTGCGTCGCCGGAGAGCACGTCACCGAGGCGGGACCCCTCGGCGACCTCGCGGATCTCTCCGCCGGGAAGGGTCAGCTTCGGCATGGTCGAACGATGATAGGTGGTCGTTCCGCCTCTCGGCCGGACCCGGGGCTGGTCGCCGGATCGCCGCCGGGAACAGGGCGTCAGCTGATCCTCAGCAACCGAGCGCGTATGCAACTGCCGAGCAGACGTTGCCCATGGTCTCCTCGTTCACCCCACCAACATAGGCCGTGAGCGACGCCTGGGGGACCGTGTGAAGACCATCGCAATTGACGACCGAAGGCTGGTCGAGCCCGATCTCGCCGTGATCGAGGCGAACCTCGGCGGCGAGACCCCGCATCGATGTCGTGATCTCGGCAACGGTCACGAGCTCGCGCACGTCGAGTACATCCGGGCGCGTCAGCACCAAAACCGGCCTTTTCTTTCGACCCACCTGGGCCAGCCAGACCTCGCCTCGAGTCACTCTTCGATCCATGCTTCGGCCTCGACCCAGAACGGGTCGGGTCGTTCGGGGTGTCGTCGGTAGGCTTCCCGATCGGATCGCGCGAGCGCCGCCCGCACGGCGGCAGCGACACCGTCCCGCGCAGCGGCCGAGATGTTGATGCCGAGTTCGCGCGCACGCTCTGCCAACCGGTCGTCGAGTGTGAAAGTGGTGCGTACCGAGGCCATATCCGCATGCTAGCAGATTGTGATGCATACCTTACCTTCCTTGGCCATAAGGGGGGGCTGGTCAGATGTGGTGTCTTCCTGGAGTGGACGACCGGGATGGAC
>JBKPBM010000312.1:0-6789 GCA_046744325.1 Actinomycetota bacterium
GCGATGGCCTGTCCGATCCCGGAGGTCCCCCCCGTCACCAGCACGTTCTTGCCATTCAGCCCTCGCATGGATCCCTCCCTTGGCCTGCGCGGGTCTTGGGGACGATCCGTCCCCTTTCCCCCGGCTTCGGGCGATTCGTCCGCCAGGTGCGGCCAAGCGTTACACCGCGCGGCCGGCTGCGCCCCCGCTGTAACGATCGCCACCGAGCCCCGACTAACCGCGCACCGAGCCATCGCAGAGCCCAGCCACCAGGAGAGCCCACCGACGATGCGTACATCCACCCGAACTGTCGCACCGGCCCGAGCGGCCCAGACCGCGCCGTTCGTCGTGCACGCCGCGTCGTTCGCCGAGGTGCTCGGCGACGACCCGCGGCTGGTGCAGGTGGTGGCCGCCGAGGCCCACGAGGGGCCGGTGTACGTGGCCGGAGAGGACGCCCTGTACTTCACGACGCTCCCGCGGCCCGTGACGGTGCCGGCGCCGGGGTTCCGGGAGTCGGCGATCGGACGGCTGGCCCTGGACGGGGAACGGTTTCCGCTTGAGCCCGAGCGTATCTCGATCGTCCGCCCGGCGGCCAACATGGCCAACGGGATGACGGCGGATCACCAGAGCCATCTGCTCGTCTGCGAGCAGGGGACCCGGTCGGAGCACGCCCGCATCGGCCGATTCGATCCGGCGACCGGAGAGACCAGGACGGTCATCGACCGGTGGCACGGCCTGCGCCTGAACTCCCCGAACGACGTCGTGGAGAAGAGCGACGGGACGATCTGGTTCACCGATCCCACGTACGGGTTCCTCCAGGGGTTCAGGCCGGAGCCGCTGATCGGGGACTACGTCTACCGCTTCGACCCGGGCACCGAAGCCCTCACGGTCGTGGCCGACTCGTTCGACAAACCGAACGGGCTGGCTTTCTCCCCGGACGAGCGCGTGCTGTACGTGGGCGACAGCGGGGCGAACCAGGAGGAGGGCAGCTACTTCGTGGGGCGGCCGCACCACATCCTCGCCTTCGACGTCGTCGAGGGCAGGCATCTGGCGAACCAGCGGCTGTTCGCGGTGATCACCCCCGGATTCCCCGACGGGATCAAGGTTGACTCGAGTGGCCGGGTGTACGCGTCCTCGCTGAGCGGGGTGCAGGTGTTCGACCCGGAGGGCGACCTGATCGGGGAGATCCGGCTCCCCGGAGCGGTCAACTTCACCTTCGGCGGGCGAAGCGGGAACGTCCTGTTCATCACCGGGGACTCGGCCATCTGGGCCGCGGTCCTCGGCGCGACGGGACCGGCCGCCGTCCATCCGCCTGCGTGACGGAGAGACACGAAAGGAGCGTGGCCAGCATGGGAGTGGTTCGAACGAGAAGGGTCCTGGACGTCAAGGGCGCCGATGCCGTGATGAGCGCGGCGGAAGACGAGGCCCTCGCCAAGGGGTACCGCGTGGTGATCGCCGTGGTCGACCCGGCGGGCGAACCCCTGCAGCTCCGGCGGCTGGAGGGTGCGCAGGTCGCGAGCTCGCGCGTGGCGATCGACAAGGCCCGCACGGCGGCGATCTTCGTCCGGCCGAGCCGGGACATCGAGGCCCAGGTGAGCGGGGGACGGCTGGGCGCGCTGGCCCTCCGGGGTGCCGCGGCGCTGACCGGCGGGATCCCGCTCACGGTCGACGGCGAGGTGGTGGGAGCCATCGGCACGAGCGGGGAGACGCCCGACGAGGACGAGTCGGTGTCGGTGGCTGGGGCGCGAGCCGCGTTCTCCACGGCCGAGGTTCCCGCCCTCACCTACGACGGCGCGCGGCTGGCCGCGGAGGCGTCGGGTGCCCTCGCCACGGCCCGGGGCGTTGCCCCGGTGATCGCGGCTGTCGACGCCGACGGGGAGCTGCTCTACCTGTGGCGGCCGGACCGGGCGCAGGTGGCCAGCGTGGGCGTGGCCACGGACAAGGCCCGCACGGCGGCGATCTACCGCCGCCCGAGCAAGGACTTCGAGGACCAGGCCTCCGGAGGCAGGCCCTCGGCGCTGCACCTGGCACGGGCCGTTCCCCTCCAGGGCGGCGTGCCGATCGTGGTGGACGGGCACGTGGTCGGAGCCGTCGGGGTGAGCGGGGCGTCCTCGGCCGAGGAGGACCAGGAGCTGGCGGTGGCCGGAGCCCAGGCCACGGAGGGGGCCGCGGTCGCGGAGGCGGCCGGCGAGAGGGGGACGGCGACGTTCTTCCCCAGCTCGCAGGTGCGCGCGAGGTTCGAGACCGGAGGCCTCCTGCTGGACGCCCCCAGGTACAAGATCGACGCGGGACGCCGGACCCAACCCGGCGAGGTGGAGTTCCACCGGGCGGTGACTGACATCATGTACGTGGTCGAGGGAACGGCCACGGTGATCACCGGCGGCCGGATGCTCGACCCGCGTGAGGTGGGCCCCGGCGAGCTCCGTGCTCGGTCGATCGAGGGAGGCACCACCAACGACCTCGCGGAGGGGGACGTCCTGGAGATCCCCGCCGGCGTGCCCCACCAGTTCGTCGCGGTCTCGGATCCGTTCCTCTACTACGTGGTGAAGGTTGCGGGCTGAGCGACGGGAGGGCATGACATAAACGCATCGAAGCTCCCCGGACCTCCCGAGATCCTGCCCGGCCGGCCGGACGCCATCGTCGATCTGCAGACCGACGAGGGCGTGGCGCTGGTCGAAGGCGAGTGGCGCTACGCCGACTGCCGGGTCGAGGAGGTCGACTTCGTCGAACTGGGCTCGGCGGAGGATCCTCTGGGGCCGGGGGACCGGCCCAACCGGACCTACGACGTGGTGCCCCATGCCCAGGCCGCCGACTTCGACGACTCCGGCTGGCGGGTCCTCGCGCCCCGCGACACCGAGCTGCGCCTGGCCAACGGACGCGTGTGCTTCAACTGGTACCGGATCAACGTCACCATCCCCGAGCACGTCGGGGACGTCGCCACCGCCGGGTCGACGGTGGTGTTCGAGGTGGTGGTGGACGACTACGCCGAGGTCTGGGTCGACGGTGCCCTTCCCCTGGCCCTGGGGCAGTCGGGCGGGCAGGTCGTCGGTGGGTTCAACGCCCCCAACCGGGTCGTGCTGACCCAGGATGCGCTCCCGGGCCAGCGGTTCCAGATCGCGGTGTTCGGCATCAACGGCCCGATCTCCGTGTCTCCGGCGAACTACATCTGGCTCAGGAGCGCCACCCTCGACGTCTACACGGCCGATCGGGCGCGAACGGCGTGGCCTGCGGAGATGGAGGTCCATCGCGTGGATCCGCGCCTCGACGGCGTCCTGCCCCCGGATCCTCGGCTGGAGCGGGTCGCGGGCGGGTTCGAGTTCACCGAGGGCCCGGTGTGGACCCGTGACGGCGCCCTGCTGTTCAGCTCGCCCAACACCAACGCGATCTACCGCTGGGCCCCCGCGGGCACGGTGACGGTGTTCCGGACGAAGAGCGGCTACACGGGGACCGACATCGGGCGGTTCCACCAGCCCGGTTCGAATGGATTGACCTTCGACCCCCAGGGACGCCTGAGCATCTGCCAGCACGGCAATCGGCGGGTGATCCGGGTCGAGCCGCACGGCAACGTCACGGTGCTGGCCGACCGGTACGACGGCAAACGGCTGAACAGCCCGAACGATCTGGTCTATCGCTCCGACGGCACGCTCTACTTCACCGACCCGCCGTTCGGCCTTCCGGAGGCATTCGACGACCCGAAGAAGGAGCTCCCGTTCAGCGGCGTCTATCGCGTGCGCGATGGGAAGGTGGCCTTGATCGATGACGAGCTCGAGGGGCCGAACGGGATCGCCTTCTCGCCGGATGAGCGACACCTCTACGTGGGCAACTGGGACAGGAAGCGCACGATCGTCAAGCGCTACGACGTCGACGGCTCGGGTGGCGTGTCGAACGGCAGGGTCTTCTTCGACATGACCGGGGCGTCCGGGGAGGACGCCATCGACGGGATGAAGGTGAACCAGGCGGGCGACCTCTTCGTCTGCGGACCGGGAGGGATCTGGGTGCTCTCGTCGGACGGGGACCATCTCGGCACGCTCGAGCTGCCCGAGGCGCCCCACAACCTGGCCTGGGGCGACGAGGACGGCCGAACGCTCTACGTCACGGCGATCTCCAGCATCTACCGGGTTCGAGCCACCATCCCTGGCGTCCGCCCGCACTGACACGAGGAGGGAGACCACCATGAGCAAGGGCCTGGGGCCGGGAGCGGTGCTGCCGGACTTCGAGCTGCCCGACCACACCGGGACGAAGCGCCGTCTGTCTGAACTGCAGGGCGAGGACCCGATGGTCCTGCTGCTCGGCAGGGGAGAGCACTGCCCCCGCGAGCGCCAGCACCAGCGAGAGATGCTCAGGTTCTACGAATGGTGCGCGGTCGCCTTCACCCAGCTGGTGACCGTCCTGCCCAACGACCTCCACGACGTGAACAAGCTACGCATCTCGACAGGAGCGTACTGGCCGTTCCTGGCCGACACCGACCTCGAGGTGCAGCGAACCCTGGAGATCGATGAGTACACGGACACGCATCACTCGGCGACCGTCCCGCACAGCCTGGTGCTGGCGCCGGGGCTGGTGATCGACAAGGTGTACGTCGGGTACTGGTTCTGGGGCCGCCCCACGATCTACCAGCTCTGGGAGGATCTGCAGGACCTGCTCCGGCGGATCAAGGGGGACTTCGACCCGACCATCGCCGAGCTCCGAGCGGCGTGGGACGCGGGTCACGCCACGGGGCACGACCTCGCCGCCACCATGTCGAGCCGAGCCTTCGAGCGGCCGGCGAAGACCCGGTCGACCCGCCGCGCAGCCCCGTGCAGGGCGCCGAGCCGAGCGGGGGCACGCGCTGGATAGCGGCCGGTCGACCGCGCGCTGTTAGAGTCCCAACCGACTCTCGCGCGGGAGGTTGCGGGGAACCATGACCAAACAGCGCTTCGCGCTACCCGAGGAGCTGGAGGAGTTCCGGGGCCTGGTCCGGGAGATCGTCGAGGAGCGGATCGGCTACGACCGCGCCGCCGAGATCGACGACGAGGACGAGTTCCCCTGGGATGTCCACAAGCTCTTCGTCGACAACGAGCTCATGGCGGTCGGGTACCCCGAGGAGTACGGGGGGGCCGGCGGCGGGTCGCTGACCTTCGCGGTCCTCATCGAGGAGATCTCCCGCATCTCGGCCGGCTGCTCCCTGATGGTCCTGGTCAGCCGGCTGGGGGCCATCCCGATCTTGCTGTCCGGGTCGGAGGAACAGAAGGCGGAGCTGTGCGGGGGCATCGCCAGGGGCGAGCATCAGATGAGCTACTGCCTGACCGAGCCCGGCAGCGGCTCGGACAGCGTGGCCATGAAGACCCGTTACGAGCGCACCTCTGTCGGATGGCGGCTGAACGGCACCAAGCGCTTCATCACCGGCGCGGGAACCTCGGACGCATACACGGTGTTCGCCACCCGGGACCCGGCCGAGCGGGCGAAGGGCATCAGCGCCTTCCTGGTCTACCGGGACGATCCCGGCGTCTCCTTCGGCAGGAAGGAGCACAAGATGGGCATCCGGGGATCGCCCACGGCGGAGGTCTACTTGGAGAACACCGAGGTCCCTGCCGACCGCCTGATCGGGGAGGAGGGGCAGGGATTCACCTACGCGATGACGACCCTCGACTACTCGAGGCCGACCATCGCCGCACAGGCACTCGGCATCGCCCAGGGCGCATTCGACGTCGCGGTGAAGTACACGACGGAGCGCGAGCAGTTCGGCAAGCCCATCGGCCAGTTCGAGGGATTGCAGTTCATGATGGCCGACATGGCCATGGAGATCGAGGCGGCTCGGCTCCTGGTGTACAAGGCGGCCAGCCTGGTCGACGCCCACGACCCGCGGATGACCTACTTCGCCAGCGTGGCCAAGTGCTACGCGGCCGACACTGCCATGAAGGTCACCACCGATGCGGTCCAGCTCCTCGGCGGCTACGGCTACATGAAGGAGTATCCCGTCGAGCGCATGATGCGCGACGCGAAGATCACCCAGATCTACGAGGGGACCAACCAGATCCAGCGGGTGGTCATCGCCCGCGACCTCCTCAAGCGCTACGGGAGTTGATCCGCCGCCGGACCGTCGGAGTGACCCGCCGCGGTATCGTTCGATGCCGTGAGCGTTCCATCCGGTGACGACCGCCAGGGCGATGGCGTGTGGGACCTGACTCCCAGGCCGCCGCGGGCCTCCTCGGTGGTCCAGATCCGCCCGATGGAGCTGACCGACGCCAACCTCCTGGGCAACGTCCACGGCGGCGAGGTCATGAAGCTGGTCGACACCACGGGCGGACTGGCCGCGATCAAGCACTGCGGCGGACCGGTGGTCACGGTGGCGCTCGACGAGATGTCGTTCTTCGAGCCCGTCTACGTGGGGGAACTGGTCACGGTCAAGGCGATGGTCAACGATACGGGCCGCACCTCGATGGAAGTCGGGGTCCGCGTTGAGGCCGACAACGTGGTCACCGGCCGGCACGTCCACACCTCGAGCGCCTACCTCGTCTACGTGGCCCTGGACCGGAACGGGAAGCCGAGGCCGGTGCCGCCCATCGTGCCCGAGACCGACGAGGAGCGGCAGCGGCAGCTGGAGGCCAAGCTCCGTCGCGAGGCCCGGCTGGCCCGGAAGCGGGCCATCCTCGACGCCCGCGCCTCGGGCGAGGAGTGAATCCCCCGGCTCATGATTGCCACGGCCCATCGCTGGCTTGTCGATAGTTAGCTTCGCTAAGTATCATGGGGAGACGTGCCTACCTCATCGCTCGTTCGCCCGCCGCCCGCCCAGGCTGGAGCCGACCCCGAACAGCTGGCAGCCGACCTTCG
>JBKPBM010000072.1:0-1804 GCA_046744325.1 Actinomycetota bacterium
GGCCAGGGGCGCCCCTCGCCGCTCCGCCCGGAAGAACCGGCGCTTCCCCACCTCGACCAGCGCCAGGTAGGTGGCGATCATGAGCACGAGGATCCCCAGGAACGCGCCCGGTAGTCGAGCGAAGCCGAACACCTCGACGAGAGGCGTGAACGGAAGCGCTGCCCCCAGCCCCGCGCAAGCCAGCGTGGCGATCAGGAGCGGCCGGCTCGGCCGGCTTCGGTAGAACGGCACGCGCTTAGTCCGGATGACGAAGATGACCAGCGATTGGGTGGCGAGCGACTCCACGAACCAGCCCGTCTGGAACAGCTTCGCCCCGGCGTGGAAGACCCACAGCATCACCCCGAACGTCAAGAAGTCGTAGATGGAGCTGATCGGGCCGAAGAAGGACATGAACCGGCGGATGAACCGGGTATCCCAGTACGAGGGGCGCTGAAGCAGCTCCTGGTCCACGTTGTCCGTGGGGATGGTCATCTCGCTGGCGTCGTACAGCAGGTTGTTCAGCAGGATCTGGGTCGGTAGCATGGGCAGGAACTTCAGGAAGAGGGAGGCGCCGGCAGCGCTGAACATGTTGCCGAAGTTCGATGACGTGCCCATCAGGACGTACTTGATGGTGTTGGAGAAGATCCGCCGGCCTTCCACCACCCCCTCCGCCAGCACGCCGAGGTCCTTCTGCAGCATGACGATGTCGGCGGCGTCCTTCGCCACGTCGGCCGCCGAGTCCACCGAGATGCCCACGT
Organism: Actinomycetota bacterium; assembly: GCA_046744325.1. Lineage (GTDB taxonomy): Bacteria > Actinomycetota > UBA4738 > UBA4738 > UBA4738 > JBKPBM01. The sequence continues at coordinate 738 of JBKPBM010000072.1, forward strand.
CGGCGTCGTGCAGCGCGACGGCGTCGTTCACCCCATCCCCCAGGAATGCCACGTCTGTCCCCAGGCTCCGCTGGATCCGGATGATCCGCGACTTCTGCTCCGGGGTGACCCGAGCGAAGATCGTCGTCGTCGGCAGCGTGGCGGCGAGCGCCCCGTCGTCGAGCCGTTCGATCTCGCTCCCGGTGAGCACACCGGTGACCTCCATGGGCAGGTCCGCGCAGACCTTGCGGGCTACCAGGGAATTGTCACCGGTAACGACCTTCACCTCGATCCCAAGGGCACGCAGCCGGTCCAGGGCCGCGGCCGCATCCGCCTTCGGGGGATCGGCGAAGGTCAGGAACCCGGCCAGCGTGAGCGCCTGTTCGTCGGCCGGCCCAATCGCGGAGACCTCGGTCACCTCCCTGGTGGCCACGCCCACCACCCTCGCCCCTTCGGCGAACAGCCCATCGAGGGTTTTCCGGGCCCGGGCCCCGACTCGGGTGCAGCGCTCCAGTACGAACTCGGGGGCGCCCTTGGTGATCATGAGGCGGCGGCCGTCCGTCGCTTCCACCAAGACCGACATGAGCTTTCGGTCGTAGTCGAAGGGCACTTCGCCGAGCCGCCGGTAGTCGCCAACCAAGGTCTCGGCGCCCTGGGGACTCTCCCACAGCGCACGATCCAGGGGATTGCCTCCCACCGGGGCGCCGTCCTGCACCACGACCGAGTTGCACAACAGTCCGAACAGGAGGACCTGTTCGGACGGGGCCCCGGTCGGGTCGACCCCACCGGTGAAGACGGTCTGGCCCTCGGTGAGGGTGCCGGTCTTGTCGGTGAACAGCACTTCGATGTTCCCGAGATCCTCGATGCTCACCAGGCGCTTCACCACGACCTTCTTCTTCGCCAAGCGCCTCGCCCCCGTCGACAGGCTGATGGTGACGATGGCCGGCAGGAGCTGCGGGGTGAGCCCCACCGCAATGGCCAGAGCGAAGAGGGCCGCCTCCAGCAGGGGTCGGCGGAGCAGCGCGTTGATGGCGAAGATCGAGACCGTGAGGACGGCGGTGACCCGGATGAGGAGCTTCGAGAAGCCC
>JBKPBM010000140.1:0-3818 GCA_046744325.1 Actinomycetota bacterium
GTAGGGACGCGGTTCAGGCGATCCAGTCGACGTCGAAGGCGCCGCCCAGCCCGGCGGGGGTCGGTATCGGGGAGATCTGTCCCGTATGAAGGTCGACCACGTACAACCTGAACCTCGTGGGGGGGAGGCCGGTCGCGGACACCAGGACGAACCGTCCATCCGGCGAGAAGGCCGGGGTGGAGGAGAACAACGACGTGAGCCGATGCGGGTTGGACCCGTCCGAGTTCATCAGATAGACGTCCGTGTACGGGCCGGCCGCCCCTGCCAGTCCTCCCGTGTCGTCCCGCGTCGTCTGGTACGCGATCGATCGGCCATCCGGCGACCACCTCGGGAGGCCGTCCTCCCCACCGTAGTCGGTGAGGCGCCGCAGCCCGGACCCGTCGAGGCCGACCACGAAGATGTCGTAGTTGGGATCGGGTCCATGGGCTCCGGGTTCCTGCCCCATGAAGGCGATCAAGGACCCGTCGGGTGACCACGCTGGATACTCGGCCTCCACGTCCAGGATCTTCCGAAGCCCGGAGCCATCGGGCCTGATCACGAACAGCTGGGGCGGTCCGTCCCGGGTCGAGCTGAACGCGATGAGCCGCCCATCGGGAGACCACGCCGGTCCCCACTCGTTGCTGGGCGCACGCCACAGCGCATGGCGGTTGGTCCCGTCGGCGTTCATGACGTACAGCTCATCGTTGTCGTTGATCCCTCTTCGCGAATCCCGGTAGACGATCCGCGAGCCGTCCGGAGACCACGACGGGTCGAACTCCGGTCCAATCCTGGTGGTCAGCCTCCGAAGATGGGTTCCATCCGCATCCATCGAATAGACATCGTCGTCTGCGCTGAAGGCCAGCCGGCCGGCCAGGTCGGTCCGGGGCGTCCCGGCGGGCGGGGAGATCGTCTCGGAAGCAGGTGGAACGGACATGGTCGGTGACGGGTGATCCGTCGGCGATCGTGGATTGCCTCCGCCCGGACCCCGGGGAGCCGAGCCGGTGCACGAGCCGAGGGTCACCACCAGGAAGCTCACGCCAAGGGCGAGCGTGACGCGGGGCCAGGTGCCCTTCGGGATCAGGCCTCGACGCACGTCTTCCTACGGCACCATCGTCGATCGGGTTCGACTCTTCCGGGCGCCCCCGCGTCCCCCCGCCGGTACCGGATCGCAGAGTCGACCGTGGCCAGCACGCCCACGGCGCAGAGCCTCCCACATCGGCTCCAACCCGGCGGTGGGTTGTCTCAGGTCGAGAAGTCCGCCAACCAGGCCCGGACCTCGTCGCAGACCTCCTCGGCGGTCGAGGCGGCGGCCACGACGCGCTCGGAGCTCTGCACGTCGACCGTCCTCACGATCCTCACGCGAAGCTGATCCCCCTGCCTGCCCTCGGCCCACACCCGCACGACCATGAGCCCGACCCGAGCCTCATCCATGCGGCGCATGGGGACATCCTGGAGGTCGAGCGTCACGGCGGTGTCAACGACCGCTCACCGAGACGAGGTGACGAAGCTCCTGGGCCGGACGAGCCGCAGGAGCTCGGGAGAGGGCTCGATCCCGAGCTCGTCGCGCAGCAGGGCTCGGAACGACGCGAGCTGCCGGAGCGCCTCGGACCAGTTGCCTTCCGCCAGGTGGGCCTGGATCAGCGTCCGCTGGGCGCTCTCACGGAGGGGCTCGGCCGTCACCGCCGCCAGCCCGGCCTCGACGGCCTCGGCGAAGCGCCCCACCGCCGCGAGGCGGTGCGACAGGCTCTCCAGCCCGTGCAGCCTGAGCTGGCGGAATCGCTCACGCTCGATCACCACCCACTCGTCGTACCAGTCGGGAAGGAGGTCTCCAGTGAACCAGCTCGGGTCCAGGCTCGGCCGGTCAGCAGAGCCGGCGGGGTCGATCAGCAGGCGGGCAGCGGCCGTGACCTGCCGGAAGTCCACCTGCACCTCGGGGGCCAGGGCGACGTGGCTCGGCGTGGCGATGATGATCGGGTAGCCGAGCTGACGGATCCGCCACAGCGCCGAGCGCAGGCTGGCGTTGGCGTGATCCTCGGTCGCGTCCAGCCACAGGGAGCCCGCCACGTGGAGGCGTCGCAGCGGCCGGCTCTGAAGCGCCAGGTAGGCGATCAGCCGCTGGGTCATGGAGGTCACCTCGACCGGGAGGCCGTCGCATCGAAGCTCGAACCCATCCAGGAGATCGATGGAGACGCTTCGACAACGAAGGTCGATCAGTGGCCCCGACTGCGGCGACGCAATGGTCCGGCGGCGCTCACCATTCTCCGAGGATGTGGAGGAGGATGGGCGCCGGCGCAGCTCGAGCATCGGAAGCGTGCATGATGCACCCTTCCCGTTATCGACGCGTCACCGACGCGTCACCGGACACGCGTCCGTGGCCCCTCCCGTGCGTGATCGCGGGGAGTCGCCGGGAAAGATACCGAGAGTCGGGTATCGGTCGTGGCGGGCGATCCGGCCGGACGTCTTGACGCCGCCGCACCGGCGGCGCACAGTGCGCCGGTGACTGGGACCGGGCTCGATCGCTCCTGGCGTGCGCGCGTCCCGCGGTCGGCTGCGCGTGGGGCTCACCACGGCCCTGGCGCTCCTTCTGGTCCCACTCTTTCGGACCGGAGGGCCGGCGACCCGGGGTACGCGACCGTCCTCGCCCGGTACCGGCGGCGCCTGAGGGATCTGTGCGACCCCCTGCCCCCCGAATCCGGAAGCGCCGAGTGAGCGCGGGAATGGAGGGAAGATTCGTGCAATCGACCCCGGTTCCTGGCACAATGGCGAAACTGAGCACGAAAGGGACCTCGGGCTCGCACTCCATCGAGTCGGATCGGATCGCATTGCTTGCGCCGGTGAGCGGCTGGATGTCACACTGGCGCATCGCTCTTCGGCCGATATCGTCCGGACCGCGAGGTCCGGCGAGGGCGGCGGCGCGACGCGGGCACGCGCCGCCGCCCCTATTTTCATAGGTGCTATGGTTGAGACCGCCGGGCGCGTAGCTCAGCGGGAGAGCGCTGCCTTCACACGGCAGAGGTCGCAGGTTCAAACCCTGCCGCGCCCACGGCCCGGCTTCTGAGGGGGAAGCCCTATGTCCATCAAATTGCTCATCGCCGACGACCACACGCTGGTACGTCAGGGGCTTCGCGAATACCTTGAAATGGGTGGCGACATCGAGGTCATCGCCGAAGCGGCGACCGGGAACGAGGTCCTGCTCCAGCTCGAGAAGGGCATGGTCCCCGACGTGGCCCTGGTCGACCTGCGGATGCCCGAGATGGATGGGCTCGAGGTGGCCAAGCACATCCAGGAGAACTATCCGGACGTCGGGGTGATGATGCTGTCCGCCTACGACTACCGGCAGCTGGTGGTGGAGGCCGTCCGGGCGGGCGCGCGGGGCTACGTGCTCAAGACCATGGATGCCGACCAGCTGGTCCAGGCGGTGAAGCTGGTGGCGGCGGGCAACATGATCTTCGATCCCCAGGTCGTGGTGGCCCTCGCCGAGGAGCTGTCCCGGGCCCATGAGCGCGAGCACCTCGCCGACGTGCTGACCTCCCGCGAGATCGAGGTGCTGCAGCTGCTTGCCTTCGGCAAGTCCAACAAGGACATCGCCGAGGCCATGGAGATCTCCCCGGAGACGGTCAAGACCCACCTCGAGCACATCTTCCGCAAGCTCGGCACGTCGGACCGGACCGCCGCGGTTGCCGAGGCTCTCCGGCGACGCCTGATCGAGTAGCCGCGAGCAGGACCTGAGGCCTGCGCCTCAGTTTGGCTCTGCAGCCTGCTGCGCCTCCAGCCTCAGGTCCTGAGCGACTGCCGCGCATGGTGCTCGCAGACGAAGAAGCGGAGCCGATGGTCCATCC
>JBKPBM010000221.1:0-6339 GCA_046744325.1 Actinomycetota bacterium
TGGTAGAGCTGGCCGGGGTCCATGTCCAGGCCGTTGGCCACCTGCCACAGCGCCGCAAGCGCCTTGAGGGCGTTGCGGTGGGCGAACGGCGGCAGCTCGTCGCCGTACATCTGGATCACCCGGGACAGCTCGCGGTAGCAATCGACCAGCTTGCCCTCGGCCTCGCTCAACTCCGCGCCCATGTGGTTCCTCATGCCTGCCCCCTCGCCTGGCCCTCGCTTCCGATCAGCACCCGTTCGTCGATCAGACGCTTCGCTTTCAGCTCGAACCTCGGCAGCGACCCGTTCTCCGCCTGCCGGACCCCGAACCGCAGGTTCTCGTGCGCGTCTGCCAGCTCCTTCCCCAGCGCGCGCAGCACCGCGGCCGCGTCGATGCTCTCCCCGGGGATCTCCACCAGGACCTCGATCTCGTCCCGACGCCCCTCGGCCGTGAAGAGGTGGATCTGGAACTCGTCGACCTCGGGATGCTCGCGGATGATCGCCTCGACGGCCCTCGGGTAGACGTTCGTGCCCCGAACCAGCTTCATGTCGTCCACGCGGCCCCGGATCCCGCCCTCGTAGAGATCGAACGTTCGTCCGCACCGGCACGACGCCCCCGGGACCTTCACCACGAAATCCCGGGTCCGGTAGCGGAGCACCGGGATGAACCCCCGCCCGAAGCTCGTGACCACCCGTTCGCCCATCTCACCGTACGGCACGGGTTCGCCCGTGTCGGGGTCGAGCACCTCCTCGATGTAGTGGTCCTCGATGATGTGCGTCCCGCCCGGCTGCTCCGCGCATTCGAAGATCATGATCGTGCCCAGCTCGGTCATCCCGGCGGTGTCGCCGGCCTTCGCCCCCCACTCCTCCTCGATGAGCTTCTTGGTGGCCGGGATGGACCCGGCAGGTTCGCCGGAGAGGATCAGGCGCTGGACCGGGCCGCCGGCCAGGTCGATCCCCAGGGACTTCGCCTCCTGGGCCATCCGCAGGGCGTAGGTCGGGGTCGAGGCCACCACCGTCGCGCCCATGTCGACGACCTGCTTGACCCGCTGGTCGGTGGTCATGGCCCCGCCCGGCAACGTGAGGCACCCCAGCTTCTCGCCCGCGTAGTGCAGACCCCAGAACCCGATGAACGTCGAGTAGCCGAATGCCACGAAGAGCACGTCTGCGGGCCGCACACCGAACCCCCACAGCCCGTAGCACCACATCTCCGCGATCCACTCCCAGTCCTTCATGGAATCGAGGACGCGGATTGGCGTCTTGCCGGTGGTCCCACTGGTCATGTGATACCTGATGGCCCGTTCGCTCTCGGCGGCGAGGATGGGGCCGTACGGCGGCGCCTCCACCTGGCCCTGCATCCATTCCTCTCGGGTCATGAGGGGGATGCGGCGGAGGTCATCGAGCGAATGGATCTGGTCCGCCGTGACGCCCGCGTCCCGAAGGCGCTTCGACTGCCATGGGACCTGGGCGTCCGCCCAGTCGACCAGGTTCATGAGCTTGCGGGTCTGCAGGCCGGCGATCTCCTCGCGCGGCATGGTCTCGTGCCGCGGGTTCCAGTAGGGCGAATCGCTCATCATTCCCCTCCAACGTCGTCGCGGTGGGACCCCGGACGGATCGGCTCATCCTAGCGAGTGGCAGTCCGGGCGTGATATACGGCAGGGGTGGGCGGGGCCTTCGTGTTGACGGACGAGCAGCTGTCGCTTCGCGAACGGGCGGCGGCGCTGGCCGGGGAACGGCTGGCACCGATCGCCGCGAGTGGGACGGCGGGAAGGGTGAACCGGCCCCTGGTGAAAGCGCTGGCCGACGAGGGCCTCCTGCCCGTGCTGTTCCCGTCCGGCGATGTGTCGGCGCTCGACCTGTGTCTGCTGCGGGAAGGGCTGGCCCGCGGCAGCACCGAGGCCGAGACCGCGCTGGCGATGCAGGGCCTGGGAGGCTATCCGATCCTCCAGTCAGGCTCGCAAGCGTTGATCGAGCGGTGGGTGCCCCCGATCGCCCGGGGCGAGGCGGTATCGGCGTTCGCCCTCACCGAGCCGGAGCACGGCACCGACGCGGCCGCCATCGAGCTGGCCGCAGAGCCGGCCGGGGACGGCTACCGCCTGACCGGGACGAAGACGTGGATCTCCAACGCGCCCGACGCGGACGTGTACGTGGTGTTCGGTCGGACGACCGGAGGCGCGGGGGCCAGGGGCGTGACGGCCTTCGTCGTTCCGGGCGACAGCGCGGGGCTCCGTGGGGAGGCGCTGGATCTGCTGGCCTCACACGCCATCGGGACGCTGGAGTTCGACGGCGTCTCCGTCGGCGCCGACGCGGTCCTCGGTGAGGTCGACCGAGGGTTCCGCGTGGCCATGCGCACGCTCGACCTGTTCCGCCCCAGCGTCGGCGCGTTCGCGGTGGGGATGGCCCAGGCGGCGTTGGAGGCCTCGCTGGCTCATGCCGACGCGCGCCATGCGTTCGGGAAGCCTCTGCGGGAATTCCAGGCGGTCTCGCATCAGCTCGCCGAGATGGCCACGCGGATCGAAGCGGCCCGGCTCATGGTCTATGCGGCGGCTGCCGCCTATGACGACAGGAGACCGGCCGTGACCCGTTCGTCGGCGATGGCGAAGCTCTACGCCACCGAGGTGGCACAGGGGGTGGTGGACACCGCCGTGCAGATCCACGGCGCGGCGGCGCTGGAGCGCGGTCACCTTCTGGAGCACCTGTACCGAGAGGTTCGAGCTCCGCGGATCTACGAGGGGACCTCGGAGATCCAGCGAGAGGTCATCGCCCGCGAGCTGTACCGCGATATGGGGGGGACGGGAAGGGTCTGACGGCGTCGCACCAAAATGAGCCTCAAATTGGTGCAGTGTCCGGGGACGGGTGCACCAAGATGAGCCTCAAATTGGTGCGATCGCGGAAAGTCCTGGTCAGGGGCGCTTTGTGCTCGGCGGAGGCAGTTCGACCTCGGACAGCTCCAGTCCTCGCCCCAGCCAGAGCTCCTTGACCACCACCTTCGCCGCCGCGGCTAGGGGCAGTGCCAGCAGGGCCCCGGCGAACCCCTCCAGGCTCCCCCCGATCAGGACGCTCACGATCACCGCCGCCGGGGAGAGGTCGACCGCACGGCGCATCACCCTCGGCACGATCAGGTAGTTCTCCACTTGCTGATAGACGATGAAGTAGATCGTCGTGGCGATGGCGGCCCCCAGCCCGGAGAACGCCGCCACGATCACGGCCACCAGCGCCCCCAGCGTCGCCCCGACCGACGGGATCAGGTCGGCGATGGCCACCCACATCGCCAGCGCCGCGGCGAACGGCACCCCGATCACCCGCAGGGCGATGAACGCCGCGACCCCCGCGATGATCGACACCGCGATGTTCCCCGAGACATAGCCGCCGATCCGCTGGAGGGACTCGGTGAGCGCTCGGCTGTTCCGCTCGGCGTGCTCGCCCCGCACCAACACCCCCGCCATGCGTTCGGTCCGCGGCAGCGACATCAGGAAGTAGATCGTGAGGATGCCAATGGTGAGCATGTTGAAGATCACGCTGGCGATGCTCTTGGTGATCCCGAACACCTTGTTGAACGACGACGTGGCCAGCGACGGCAGCTTCGACGTGATGTCCTTGAGGCGCTCGGAGAGGTGGTACTTGCGCTGCAGGTCGGCGAAGAACGTGCTGTCGTGCTGGAGCCGGTCGATGTAGCCAGGGATGTTGGCAGCCAACTGTCGCACCTCTCGGACCAGCGGTGGGATCACCAGGAACCCGAACAGCACGAAGAAGCCGATCGTGGCCAGGATGATCGTGAGGACCGCCCACCCGCGCGAGAAGTGCAGTCGCTCCAGTCGGCGGACGGCTGGATCCAGCCCGACGGCCAGCACGACGGCGATCACCACCAACAGCAGGATGTTCCGCACCGCCCAGGCCGCGCTCAGGAGGGCCAGGACGACAACGACGGTGACCGTGACCTTCGCGTAGTAGCCCATCGAGGGTAGGCGCGCCGATCGGCCGGGTTCGGTGGGCGCGGGTGGGCCCGGCGGACCGCCGGGCGGAAGCGCCGAGGGCAGGTCCGCCATATGCGTACTGTCGGGCCTCGGGACGGGCTTTTCCAGCACCTCCGGCACCCGGGCTGGAGGGAGCCCTCGCTAGGATGGCCGCGGCGATGGACCACGTGCTGATCCGCAGGCTGGAGCACCTGACCGGCACCTCGAGCGCGCCCGCACTTGGGTTCGGGGTCGAGATCCGCGATCGTCCCGGCCCGCTGCACAAGAACGGCGCCTTCCCTGACGACCAGGTGTGGGTCCAGCTCCACGGCGGGCTCCTCGTGGCCCGGGCGCTGGTGAGGATCTGCTGGGTCGGCGAGTATTCGCGCGTGGATGACGTTCGGCGGCGAACCCGTGGCTCGTCGATCCACGAACTGGACGCGTTCTGGAAGGGCCGGCCCCGATACGGGTACGCCGGCGTCGCGGAACTTCGAAGGGAGGAGTGGATCGAGCCGTTCTGGGCCGGGCCGCGAACATACGGCTACGAGTGGATCCTCCTCGATGACGACAAGAAGCCGGCGACCTGGCTCGAGAAGCGGGAACCTCCACGCCGCGGTGAGAGCCTGCTGGCCGCGTTCCGCTCCTGGAAGGCGAGGCTACCCGCCTGACGCGGGTTCGGGAACGACGGCCACGCCCATGATCTCCACCCTGGCCCCACCCACCAGGCTCCTCACTCCCACCACCGCCGCGGCCGGATAGTGCTTGCCGAAGTGCCGCCGCCATGCTTCGCCGATCTCCCTCGACACCGAAAGGTAGGTCTTCAGCGCGGTGGTGAAGATCTGCACCGACACCAGGTGCTCGGGACTGCCGCCCGCCGCCGCCAGCGCCGTCACCACGTGGGCACACGCTCGGTCGAACTGTTCAACCAGGTCCGCCGGAATCTCGTCGTCCGGACCGTGGGCGGTCTGGCCTGCCAGATAGATCGTCCGACCACCCGCCGGCACGACCACATGCGAGAACCCCCACGGCTTCCCAAGCGACTCGGGGTTGATCGAGCGATGGGGGCTCGCGTGTCCCGGGTCGCGGTTCAGCGCCGTCGGATCGGTGACGAAGAGTTCGGGCTCGGTCTCGTCGGTCATCGTCCCGTCCAGTGCGGGTCGCGCCCTTCGGTGAAGGCTCGGTAGAACTCCGCGTGATCCTCGCTCTTCATGAGCAGGGCCTGGGTCATCGCCTCCAGCTCCAGTGCTCCCGACAGGTTCATGTCCAGCTCCTTCGACAGGAGCATCTTGGTGTTGGCGTAGGCGAGAGCGGGGCCGTCTGCCAGCCGCCTCGCCAGGTCGTCGGCCCGCTTCGCCAGCTCATCGTCTTCCACGACCTCGGTGGCCAGCCCGAGTTCTCCAGCTCGATCCGAATCGACCTTGTCGCCAAGGAGGAGGAGCTCGGTGGCGCGGCCGAGGCCAACCAGCCTTGGGAGCAGGTACGCCGATCCCATGTCCGCGCCGGCCAGGCCCACCCTGGTGAACAGGAAGGCGATCGACGCGTTCCGGGCCATCAGGCGGAAGTCGGCCGCCAGGGCGATGACCGCGCCGGCTCCGGCAGCCACGCCATTCACCGCGGCGATGATCGGGAGCGGGCTCTCGCGGATGCGTTGGACCACCGAGCCGGTCATCCGGGTGAAGTCCAGCAGGTCCCGCGGCCCCATCTTCGCGAGCTCCCCGATGATCTCGTTGATGTCACCACCGGAGCAGAACCCGCGCCCGGTTCCGGTGACGATCAGCGCGCGGACATCGTCTCGATGCGGGAGCTCGGCCAGCAGATCGCGCAGGTCGGCGTAGACGTCGAACGTCAGCGCGTTGAGCCTCTCCGGCCGCTGGAACGTGAGCGTGGCCACGCCGTCCTCCACGGAGAACCCGAAGTGCTTCCACTCCTCGGTGAAGCCTGCAGAGGCTCGAAAGGGAGTCATTCGAACGCGGAGTGGCCCGTGAGGGCCTGGCCGAGGATCAGGGTGTGGATCTCGCTGGTGCCCTCGTAGGTGAGCACCGACTCGAGGTTGTTCATGTGCCGGATGATCGGGTACTCCAGCGTGATGCCGTTGGCGCCGAGGATGGTGCGGGCCTCGCGAGCGATGTTCAGGGCCTCGCGCACGTTGTTGAGCTTGCCCACGCTGACCTGCTCCGGCCGCAGGCGTCCCTCGTCCTTCATCCGGCCGAGGTGCAGGGCCAGGAGCTGCCCCTTCGACAGCTCCAGGAGCATGTTCGAGAGCTTCTCCTGGGTGAGCTGGAATGCCCCGATGGGCCGGCCGAACTGGGAGCGCGTGGTGGCGTAGTCGAGGGCGGTCAGGAAACAGGTCCGGGCCGCGCCCATCGCCCCCCACACGATCCCGTATCGAGCCTCGGACAGGGTGGTCA
>JBKPBM010000245.1:0-2941 GCA_046744325.1 Actinomycetota bacterium
CTCCAGCACCTGGCGACCGACATCGACGCCCGCGGTCGCGGGATCCAGGTCGTGCCGTTCGAGCCGACCGGACACACCGAGATAGCGGGCGTGGCAGTCGAGGTTCCCTACCTCAACTGTTATCTGCCCAACGGCGGGGTGATCATGCCGACGGCGGGTGTGCCGCAGGACGAGGAGGCGCTCGCTCGCATGTCTGAGGTCTTCCCGGAGCGCAAGGTCGTTCCCATTCCCGGCGCCGTCCTCTCGTACGGCGGCGGGGGTCCCCACTGCATCACACAGCAGGTTCCAGCCGGCGAACCGATCGTCTGAGGTCGAGCTACCCCAGGGGCAGGCGCAACGAAGGCGGACGGGAGCGAAACTCGAGGGCGTCGGCGGGCTCGCGCTGGTTAGGATGCGGCACGTGCCGAACACCTACTCTGCTGCCGAGATCGCGGTCGAGGCCGGGTGCGAGGAGGGACGGGTCCGGTGGCTCGTGGAGATCGGGCTTCTGTCGCCCGACGAGCATGGCCGGCTCACGTACGGCTCGGTGCTCGCCGTGAAGATGGTCAGCGCCCTGATGGAAAGCGGCATCTCGACCGAGACGATCCGGCATGCCGCAGCCGAGGGCTTGCTCTCGTTCCAACGACTGGGCGAATACCTGCCATATGAGCCGGGCCCGCGGTCGGACAGGACGTTCGCTCGCTTTCAGGCCGAGGCCGGCCCGAGGGCCGACCTGCTCCCGGCGATCTACGAGGTGCTGGGGTTGCCCGAACCCGACCCCTCGGCGCCGATCCACGTCGACGAGGAGGCGATGTTCGAACGCTTCCTGGAGGTGTGGCGCCCTACCCCGGAACGGGACTCGCTGATCCGAGCGGCCCGCCTCATGGCCCAAGGAGCGCGCGCGGCCATGCTCGGCTGGGCCGAACTGGTTGACGAGCAGCTCGCGGAGCCGGCTCGGCAGCGTTTGCTCCGTGGCGATCTCCAGGAGTTCCCCGACGACGTCCGGGTCACGTTCATGAGGGCGACGCGCCTGGTGCCCGAGATGTTCCTGTGGCTGAGCGCCCGCTACCTCGAGCATCGGAGCGTGAATGGGATCGTCGAGGGGTTCGAGCGGTTCCTCGCCTCCCGCGGGCTGGCCCGGCCGCCCGACCCGCTCGGCCCGCCAGCCATCGCGTTCGTCGACCTGTCAGACTTCACCCGTCTCACTCGCGAGCGCGGGGATGAATCGGCCCTGAGCGCCGCGGCCTCGCTCCAACGCCAAGCGGATCAGGCCGCACGGCGCTACGAGGGGCGCCTCGTGAAGCTCCTCGGGGACGGTGCGATGCTGCACTTGAAGGACGCCACCGCCGGACTGGGCGCCGCCCTCGACCTCGTCGAGGCGATGGGCGACGAGGGAGCGCTCTCGTCGCACGCCGGCGTCCACGCTGGAACCGTGATCGAACGCGACCTCGACGTCTTCGGTCAGACCGTCAACCTAGCGTCGCGGATCGCCGACGTGGCGGGACCCGGAGAGATCCTCACGAGCGAGGCGGTCGTCGTTGCGGCATCCTCCGGTGACGCGGGTTTCGAGTTCGAACGGATCGAGAGTGTCGCCCTCAAGGGAATGCCGGATCCGGTCACCCTTTTCCGGGTCACGCGCTCCCGGTCGGCTCGGTGACGACCGGCGCGTTCTAGCGTCACTGGCGGGAGTCTGCGACGGCATGGTGACGAAGATCGTCCTGCACGGCCTCGGAGATAACTGGGCTCCCCACCGTGATCCCCAGCCGGTGCGGCACGACACCAGTTGGCCGCCAACCCTCCGACGACCTCAGGAGCGGCCTCGACGACCAGCTCATCGGAGCCGTTCTGGCGCACGACGTACCCGGCCGCCTCGAGGCCTCGCAGAGCCGGTTGTGCTCCGGGGTGCGGACACGGCTTCTGATTCCCCGCCTCGGTTCGAAGCTCCGCGAAGCTCGCGGAGCGGACCAGCCGCCCGTGGGCGATCACGATGACCTCGTCGGCGATCAGCTCGACCTCTGCGAGCACGTGGCTCGACACGAGCACCCGTGCGGACCCTCATCCGCAAGCTCGCGGAGGAAGCCTGGCCACCAGCCGGCGGCGCACACCATCTTGAACTTCCCGGTCGATGACATCGAGACGGCTGTGGCCGAGCTGGGAGCGGCCGGGGTGCAGTTCGAGCATTACGACTCCGGTCCCATCAAGACCGATGCACGGGGCATCGCCACGCCCGGTCCCAAACAGGCGTGGTTCAGGGATCCGGCCGGCAACATCTTGTCGATCATCGAGGAGTAAGGCGGCCCGAATACCGAGCCAACCCACGAGGTGGAGGCGAGATGTGACCGCCACGCTGTACGACTGGCTTATGTTCGTCCACATCGTCGCCGCGATGATCTGGGGGGGCGGTCTGGTGGTGCTCACCGTCCTGGCGACCCAAGCTCTTCGAAGCAACCAGCCCGACACGGTGGCCCGCCTCGTCGGCAGCCTCCGGGTGACCGGTCCGCTGCTGTTCGCCCTGGCCATGGCGGTGGTGCTTGGGCTGGGCATCTGGATGGTCGTCGGCGATGCCTGGTTCTTCGGACAGGGCTGGGTCCGTCTTGCGCTCGGCCTGTTCTCGGTGGCCTTCGTGGTGGGCGCCGTGTTCCAAAGCCGGGCAGCGATCCTGGCTCAGCGGGCGGTCGATGCGGGGGACCATGCCACGGCAACCCGCCATCTCCGTCGGTGGTCGTGGGGGATGCGCCTGATCCTGTTGGTCCTTCTGGTGATCACGTGGGACATGGTGTTCAAGCCGGGGACGTAAGGGACTGCCGAAGATCCGCAGCCGAGGCTGGGAGGGCCTCCATGGGTCGTTCGAACCCATCCAGCAACGTCCAGGAAGCGTCGTCACGTCTGGGCCTCGGTCCCCGGGCCTCGAGGCCGGCGGAGCACCGTCCGTCGTTCCGGAGCGGCACCCTCCGTGTAAGAG